>JAGBRZ010000002.1 GCA_017632155.1 Clostridia bacterium | reverse complement strand
GTGGAAACGACTATTTCCGTGGCACTTGCCTTTACAGAAAGGTGTTCCGCTCCGACTTGCTCCCGAAAGCAAAAAAATACTATCTTGAGATAAACGGTGCGAATTCCTCTGCCGACGTGTATATGAACGGCAAGCGTCTTGCGCATCACGACGGTGGATATTCCACTTGGCGTGTGAATATCACGGGTTATCTCCGCACGGAGAATACGCTTTGTATCTTGGTAGATAACGCTCCCAACGAGGAGGTTTATCCGCAGGTGGCGGATTTCACCTTCTACGGCGGTATTTACCGTGACGTAAACATCGTTTGTGTAGAGGAAACGCATTTTGATCTTGAATATTTCGGCGGCAAGGGACTCGTTATTACACCCGAGATCGCTGAAACTGCGGCGAATGTAAAAATTGACACCTACGTAAACGATATGGAAAAGGGCGACGAGATATCTTTTTGCATTTTTGATGCAGACGGAAATGCAGTCGCACAGTGTCAGAGTGCAACCACAAGCGCCGTTCTGACGATTGAGGACGTACACCTTTGGAACGGTAGAATTGATCCCTATCTCTACACGGCAGAGGTAGCGATCATTCGCGGGGGCGAGAAAATCGATCAGATATCCTCGCGTTTCGGCTGCCGTACCTTCCGTATTGATGCTGAGACCGGTTTTATTCTCAACGGAAAGGAATATCCGCTCCACGGTGTCAGCCGTCATCAGGACAGATGGCAGATCGGCAATGCGCTTCTTCCCGAGCATCACCTTGAGGATATGGATCTCATTTGTGAGGTCGGCGCAAATACCATCCGTCTTGCGCACTATCAGCACGATCAGTATTTTTACGATCTTTGCGACGAGCGCGGTATGGTGATCTGGGCAGAAATTCCTTATATTTCCCGTCATATGAGCGGCGGAAACGACAACACGATGTCGCAGATGCGTGAGCTGATCGTGCAGAACTACAATCACCCTTCAATCTGTGTTTGGGGACTTTCTAACGAGATCACGATGGACGGCGCGAAAGATCCCGATCTGATCGCCAACCATCACAAGCTCAACGACCTTGTTCACGAGATGGACAAGACCCGTCCCACAACGGTAGCTTGTATCTCCATGTGCGATATTGATGAAAAGTACGTTCACATCTCCGACGTGGTATCCTACAACCATTATTTCGGTTGGTACGGCGGAAGCCTTGACGAGTATGGAACTTGGTACGATAAGTTCCACGAAAAATATCCGAACAAGCCCATTGGTTGCTCGGAATACGGCTGCGAAGCGCTTAATTGGCATAACTCGAATCCCGAAAGCGGAGATTACACCGAAGAATATCAGGCGATCTACCACGAATCTCTCATCCGTCAGCTCTTTACGAGAAAATATATCTGGTCCACTCACGTTTGGATTATGTTTGACTTCGGCGCGGATGCAAGAGCCGAGGGCGGTGAGAACGGTCAGAATCATAAGGGTCTTATCACCATCGACCGTAAGTACAAAAAGGATGCGTTCTATGCCTACAAGGCATGGCTCGTCTTTCCCGACGTTGATCCCTTCGTGCATATCTGCGGTAAGCGTTACGTTGATAGAGTAGAGGAAGTTACTAAAGTAACCGTGTACTCAAACCTTCCCGAGGTTGAGTTGTTCGCGAACGGCGAGAGCATCGGCAAAAAGAGCGCCGAGGATCACTTCTTCTATTTCGAGGTTCAAAACATTGGAGAAACCGAGCTTGTTGCGGTTGCAGGTGAATGCAGAGATGAAAGCCGTATTTGCAAGGTTGACAAGATGAATCCCGATTATATTCTGCGTGAGCAGGGAGCGGTGCTGAACTGGTTCGATATCACCGAGGTGGAAGGCAGATTTTCACTTAACGATAAGATCGGAGATATTACGAAGACCTTGCGCGGCAAGCTATGGATGATGGGGCTTTTCCTTACCATGGCAAAGAAAATGAGCGGCGGCAAGTCAAAATCAGCCGATAAAGACAAAAAGAAGAAAAAGAAAAAAACGGGGAATCCCGAAATGGGAAGCGGCGTGATGAATATGATTGGAAACTTTACCGTTCTTCGCTTCACGGGTATGCTTGGTATGCGTAACGTTTACTTTACCAAGGAAGAGCTGCTGAAGATCAACGCCAAGCTCAACCGTATGAAAAAGCCAAAGGAGAAGAAGTGATAAAATGATATTTACATGTAGCACAAACAAAGGTGTTACACAATCTGCGTAGCAAATTGTGTAACACCCCTCAAAAAACTGTGTAACAGGGCATAAAAAAGGGCATTTTGAAGATTTCTTCAAAATGCCCTAAAAGTCTTATAGAATAAAGAAAAACGGGAATCTTTCAATTCCCGTTTTCTGGTCTGAGTGACAAAACTTGAACTTGCGGCCTCTACCACCCCAAGGTAGCGCGCATATTGAACTTGCGGCCTTTTTTGT
>JAGBRZ010000005.1 GCA_017632155.1 Clostridia bacterium | reverse complement strand
GCTGCCTCCCTCTACGATTCAGAACTCCACGACTTTTGCTTGCAAAAGTCGCCATAGCACGCGGTAAGTAAAACGATATTATAGAACAAAGAAAATCCGCGTGCATGAGTTCAGAATCTCCGATGGTCGGAACTTATTGTATTAATTACTGATTTACACTATAAATAAACCTTATTGTGCCAACCTTTTTGCCGTCCTCATAATGTCCGTAAACGATCATCGTCTCGCCGCTTTTTTGTTCCATAATGTAGTAAAGACCAATGCCGATCACGGAATCGGGAGTGACCTCGTAGGCGATTTCGTTATTTTCCCTCAAAAGCGCCGGAGATGTGAATTGTTCGCTTATTTTGGTAAATGAATCAAAATTATCGTAGGTTATATCAACAGCTTTCACAGTTCCGTAGCGCTCCCTTTTGCCTTCGAATACCGTGTAAATAATGCCGTTTTCGATCTCTATCTTCGGCACCGCTTCGGGTGGCATAACATAAGAGTAAATAGGATCATCATAGATCAGCGATACTTTTCCGACCTCCTCTATCGGGAGCCCTTTTTCTGTGAGGCACACGTTTCCGTCAACGATCGAGATCTCAAACCAATGATCCATCGGGTTTTTGTCCGGTGTCCTTCCTTTGACGCGCACCGTGTTGTCGATCCATCTTGCAAATGAGAGGTCCCTGACCTGCGAGTAAATAATGGTCTCGCATTCGGTCTTTCCGGTTTTCAGATCCTTGACTATGAAGACAAAGTTTTGATAATTGCCCAAGAGGCCGCTGTGCATACTGCACATTTCGGGTTCTCCGTCGCCGTCAACGTCAAAGACCTCGATGTCATATTCGGGAGCGATCTTGCTGTAATCATCAATGATCTGAAAATCCACCCAAGCCCCGTGAGCTTCAAAACGGTATCTGCCGGGAGAGAAAATGTCGTAATGCTCGGAAACTCTATAAGATGTCGAGATGTCATTTGGGATAATTACAATATCGCCGCCGTTTACAGTCGTACCTTTACCGGGGCAAATTTGTCTGTAATACCGCCAAACGTTTTTATGCTCCAACTCTTCAAGCGAAGTGCCGTTATATTTATATACCTCAAAATCGGGACCGATATCTACGTCTTTCGTGCCGTTGTTTTCCCAATAGATCGCGAACACGATTTTACCATCTTCAAAGCGGACTTCTTTGAAATCAATGCGCACGTCTGCTACGTTGCATCCGAAATCTTCGATATAAACGTAATGCATCTTGCCGGAGGTACTGTTGGGAGGAAGGAAGCTGCATATCAGATTGCGTTCGCTTTGCGTGCCGGATATGTGATCCAAACCGAAATAAATACGCGCTTGCTTCAGGCATTTTTCTGTTTGTTCCTGTGAATACAGCCGTGAGGTGAAAGCTTCCGAATTTATTATATTTCTTGGAAATTTCCGCTTCAAGCTGGTAGGATAGTTTGCACCGTTCTCGGGCTCCCAATATTCGACCAGCTCATATTGTCCGTTTTCTTCCTTTACGGTAATTGCGGTCGGAATATGCGCGGCTGTTTCCATCTCCAATTCCGTACCGATATAACTGTATTCTTGATACATTACCCACATATAGACCGTGGTTTCGGAGCCGCGTTCTGTTTTGCCGAGGAGCTCCCAATCAAAACAGCAAGCGTTGCCTTCGGATTTTTCGGTACGGAAATGCTCCAACACCTGAGTGTCGATGAATGCTTTCAGACCATCATTCACCGAAGTATCTGTGCCGATCGGATCTGTCAGAAAACAAACCGCAACTGCGGCACACACAATAACAGCTGCTATGATAATCCAAAATGCGGGTTTCTTATAATTCAGCACCGACTTTACGCGATCCTTGACGCCGACCTCGCCGAATGCGAGAGGACACGCAGATATCATCCTTCTGTTGACGCTGCAGGAGAGAAGTGCTTCGGAATAATCTGCTCGTGCATCGTGATCGAGCTCCTTTATGACTTTTTCGTCGCAGGCAAGCTCAATGTCGCGGCAAAGCAGAATGTAGCCGAGCCACAAAATGGGATTGAACCAATGAATGGTCAGCAAAAGGAATCCAAGCGGCTTCCAAAGGTGATCTCCTCGGCGAATGTGCGCCTTTTCGTGCGCAACAACATACCCCATATCCTTTTCGTTTATATTGAAGGGGAGATAGATCTTCGGCTTTATGATGCCGAGAACAAATGGAGAAACCACACTTTCGCTTTGGTAAACGTTATCGTTACACAATACAGCGGTTCCGATTTTTCTGTTTAATCGCGCATAACTGATAATGGTATATATTAAAAGCCCAAAGATACCCGCAAGCCATATCAAGGATATAGTTGAAGAAGCAGCAACGCTCTTTTTGACCGTTATATTTGGTTCTTCCTGCGGATGCTCTACGGTGACGTTTTCACCGAGTACTGCATCTATAACGATAGTGTCGGGAGTAATCGGGCTGACAAGTGCCTGTGGCGGCTCGATCCATTCTGTTTCGGGAATCAAGCTCAGCTCGCTTTCTATGAAGAAGGGACAAACAAGGCGAATCGCCACGATTCCCCAAAGGGCTACCGTGATCCATTTTGGCACTTTTTTAAGAATAAAACGCAGAAGCAACACAACAAGAACGATGAAACTTGCCGATATGCTCATATTGACAATATTCAAAAAAGCTTGAATTATCTGCGACATCACTATTCTCCTTTCCGATAGCGGTCTATCATTGCTTGAACTGCGTCGATCTCCTCCTCGGATATCTTCTGATGCTTTGTGAAGGCGGCGATAAATGCGGGAAGAGAGCCCTCAAAAGTCTTCTCAACCATTTCATTGATTTCTGCGGCTTGTACCTCGTCCTTGGTTACAAGCGAAGAAACAATGGTGTTTTCATTTTTGAGCACACCTCTTTCGGACAAACGCTTGATGACGGTATAAGTAGTTGTGGGTTTCCAGCCGAGCTGCTCGCGGCATAAGCTGACAAGCTCGCTGCTTTTTATGGGCTCGTGCTCCCATAGAATAAGACAAAAGCGGTATTCGCTTTCAAATACTTTCGGTGTTTCCATTTCAAACCTCCATCCTCTAATGCATTAGAGCTTGTATATAGTCTAACACATTAGAGTAGATTTGTCAATAGGTTTCGCGAAATTCCCCAAAACTTTTTCGATACCCTCGAACAGAAGCGCGAGTTTGCATCAAACTATTGACAAATTACGATAAAAATATTATAATATATATGATTATACATTTTTCGGAGGTATAAAAGAATGAAAGCAGTAATTACCGTTACGGGTAAGGACAACGTAGGAATCGTTGCAAAGGTTGCAACCGAGTGCTCCTCGATGGGAGCAAACATTATTGATATTTCGCAGAGCGTTATGCGCGAGTATTTCGCCATGATCGTTCTTGTCGATATCGACGGGCTCTCTTGCGCTTTCGGTGATTTCGTTGATAAAATGGGCGCACTCGGCGATGCAAACGGTCTTCGCATCGCAACGATGCACGAGGATATTTTCAATTCGATGCACCGCATCTGATCGGAGTGAGCTATGCTTAATATAAACGATATTCTTGAAACAATAAATATGATACGCGAGGAGAATCTCGATATACGAACCATCACAATGGGTATATCGCTGATTGACTGCGCGGGCGACGATATAAATGCCGTCTGCGACCGCGTATACGATAAGATAACGACAAAGGCGGATCGCCTTGTTTCTGTCGGCGACGACATCGAGAAGCAGTATGGTATTCCGATCGTCAACCGCCGCGTTGCCGTTACGCCTATCTCGATCCTCGGCGGAAGATTTTCGTCGGAGGACTACATAAAGCTCGCTAAGACTCTCGACCGCGCGGCTGATACCCTCGGCATCAACTTCATCGGCGGTTACGGCGCTCTCGTTCAGAAGGGATGCACAGTTGGTGAGGAGCAGCTTATCGAGTCGATTCCCTATGCGCTTGCCGAAACAGAGCGCGTTTGCTCGTCGGTCAACGTTGCATCGACCAAGGCGGGCATCAATATGGATGCGATTCAGAAGATGGGCGATATTATCGTCAAGACTGCCGCTTTAACCGCTGATCGTGATTCTATCGGCTGTGCAAAGTTCGTTGTCTTTGCAAACGTTCCCGAGGACAACCCCTTTATGGCGGGCGCGTTCCACGGAGTTACCGAGCCCGAATGCGTTGTCAGCGTCGGCGTTTCGGGACCCGGCGCGGTTGCTTCGGCTATTAAGAGAGTTGGCGATTGCGACCTCACCGCTATTGCAGAGACCGTCAAGAAGACGGCGTTCAAGATCACGCGCGTAGGTCAGCTCGTAGCTTTTGAAGCTTCCAAGCGACTCGGAGTTCCCTTCGGAATCGTTGACCTTTCGCTTGCTCCCACCCCCGCGATCGGCGACTCGGTTGCTCATATCCTTGAAAATATGGGCCTTGAAACCTGCGGATGCCCCGGTACGACTGCGGCTCTCGCACTCCTCAACGATGCTGTCAAGAAGGGTGGAGTTATGGCTTCCTCGCACGTTGGCGGACTTTCGGGTGCTTTCATTCCTGTTTCCGAGGACGCGGGTATGATCCACGCCGCACGCATCGGTGCGCTCACACTCGAAAAGCTCGAGGCTATGACGGCTGTTTGCTCGGTCGGTCTTGATATGATCGCAATTCCCGGCGATACCCCCGCATCCACCATCTGCGGAATTATTGCCGATGAAATTTCCATCGGTGTTGCTAACACCAAGACCACGGCTGTCAGAGTTATTCCCGCTGTTGGCAAGAAGGTTGGCGACGAGGTTGTGTTCGGCGGTCTGCTCGGAAGCGCACCCATTATGCCCGTCAACACATATTCCCCCGCAAAATTCATCGCGCGCGGCGGACGTATTCCCGCGCCGATCCATAGTTTGAAGAACTAAAAGGCACATAAAATGGTTGAAAGAAAAATTTACTGTGACATAACCACGGGCGAGGAGCGCGCACTTTACGGACTCCGAAATGCCGACGTTGTTGCCTGCAATTTTGAAGGAGAAGAGGACGGTGAATCCGCGCTCAAGGAGTGCATCGGCATTGATGTTCTGCGTTGCAACTTCCGCCTGCGCTATCCGATGTGGCATTGCACCGATTTCTCTCTGCGCGAATGCAAGCTCGATAAAGGTGTCCGCGCGCCGCTTTGGTATTGCAAAAACGGAAAGTTCGAGGATTGCGAGATCCTTGATGTCAAAGCTCTGCGCGAATGCGAGAATATGAGCTTCAAAAACTGCACCGCAACCTCCACCGAATTCGGTTGGAGATGCCACGGCGTACATATCGAGCACTCAGAGGTCACAAGCGAGTATTTCCTTTTCGAGAGCCGCGATATCAAGCTGGACAATTTCACTCTCAACGGTAAATATTCCTTCCAATACACCGAAAACGTTGAGATCTCGAACTCGACCCTCAACACAAAGGATGCTTTCTGGCACGCGAAGAACGTCACCGTCCGCGACAGCGTCGTGAAGGGCGAGTATCTCGCGTGGTATTCGGAAAACGTCACCTTCATCAACTGCCACATCGTCGGCACACAGCCGCTTTGCTATTGCAAGGGTCTGAAACTGATAAATTGCACCACGGAAGGCTGCGACCTTTCCTTTGAGTATTCCGAGGTAGATGCAACCGTCAAGGGCAATATCGTATCGGTCAAGAACCCGCTTTCAGGCAAGATCGTTGCCGATTCCATCGGCGAGATCGTCCACGAGGGAAGCGTGAAGGATTGCAATTGCGAGATCGTCGTAAACGAGTGAACAGTGGTTAGTGGACAGTGGACAGAAAGATGCGGGCACAAATAATTTTATGCGGCATTGAGAAAACTCCGTACAGTACAAAACCACAATAAGAAAAACTCGGATATTTTGAAGCGAAACTTCTAAATATCCGAGTTTTTTGTATATTAAATTATTAGTCGGCGCAATGGATTGCAAATACAAATAAAATATCATTCGCATCTTTCTGTCCGCTGTCCACTAACCACTGTCCACTTTTTCCAAAGGCACGAGGTACATACTATGACAATAAGAATCGCATAGCACGAGAACCCTCCGCACCCACTCTGTACGGGCGGCTCGGTTTCTGGTGAAGTTGTCACCGATGGTGAGACAGCGGTTTCGGGAGCCTTTGTAGTCACGGGAGCAGATGTCGTTTCGGGAGCGGCAGTCGTTTCCGGCGGGTTCGTTTCGGTTACGTTTTCTCCGTTTATATAGGTGTCGCCCGAAAGCACTACCCAACCGCGACTTTTGTCAACCGAGGGAAGCGCGTCCTCGCCGATCTTTTGATAAAAAGCTAAGCCGGATTTATACGCCGAGTCGCTGTAAATATCATTTTTCGCCGCGAGGTTTATTTCATAAGCAACCTTGCCCGAGGCGAGGTCCTCGAGAGTGGTGCGTATAACACCTTCGTAGGGCTCGAATAAGTAGGTGTTGGCGTAAGATGCTGCCAAATTGTGATCGGTATAAGAAAAGTATTTATACTGATCTTTGTGAAGCATATAGACGGCGTTGACATCGTACATGCTTGTGTCGGCAGAAGAACTTCCGACAAAAATGTTGAAATCGAAAGCAGAAATCGAGCCTTCGCGTTTTGTGATGCTTCCGGTATCGATGCAATATTTAATAGTTGTAAAAGCAGAGTTGGTGTAGGCAACTAATGCAGAAGCATAATCATAGTATATTTTGTCGTCAGGCTTTTGAGTTCGTCCATAGGTGACATTGCCCGTATTGATGCAGAACTGCATATCAATAAATGCGTTCGATTGGCTTGCATAACAATATCCAACCAAACCGCCCGTGCGGTAGTGCCCTTCGATATTACCGTTGTTGGTGCAGCCCCATATTTTGTAAACGCCGCTGTTACCTTTTACACCGACATTACCAACAAGTCCACCTGCATCGGCAGCTCCTGTACCCGGAGTACCGTCTGCAGCAATATAGGTGTCCTCAACCGTGACGTTTCCGTTGTTGGTCGAGTTGTAAATTTCAAGGTGGTTTTGGGCGGCATTGAGAGCTACTTTTGCAACAAGTCCGCCCGCGATGCCGATATTGCCGTTCAAATAGATGTTGCCATTGTTGACACAGCCGTTCATTATTACCGTGTCGATTATCGAACCGAATCCTCCCACGCGTTGCTTTTCATCGGCAGTCGAATCAAGGTATATCGCGCCGTTGTTGACGCAGTTCGTGAATTTAACGGTGGCATTATAGCAAGTACCCACGAAACCCGAGGCATATTTTGCGTAACCCATAACGGTTACGTTTGCATTGTTTGTGCAGTTTATTGCCTCGAAACCTTTTGAAGACGTCAGGGTAAAAGCGGATGCATCTTCATCGGTTTTGACAACTTTGCCCGCAATGGTCAGGTTTTCGACCTTGCCCGAAAAATCCTCGAATATGGGCGCGGAAATGGTCAATGTTTTGCCGTTTCCGTTGATAGTACCTTCAAAAGGTTTATAATAAGTCCTCGGCAGAGTTATGTCGGCGGTCAGATAATATTCTCCGTGGGGATCCATTGCCAGAAATTCGTCGGCAGTTGAGATCGGAGTTCCCGGCATCGCCGCAGTCACAAAAGGAAACGTAGAGATGATCATAATTATGCTCAAAAGGCAGATAAACATCTTTTTCATTAGTGCACCTCTTTCGTTTTTATTGTAATATTATATTATCATATTTCCGAAAGTTTGTCAAGTGGATCTCGACACAGAAAGCGGCTGACTCGATTTTGAGTCAGCCGCCTTGAATTTTATTTCTCTTTGTTCATTCCGCATTTGCCCGAGCATTCTTTTGCATAGGGGCAACCGATGCATTTTACGCCCTTTTTCTTCTGTCTGTGAAGATAGAAGCATATTGCGCCGATCACTGCGGCAACTATGAGAATGACGATTATGTCTGTAAGATGTTCCATTACTTTTTAAGTGAAGCTACGCGCTTGTTGTTTTTTGCTATAAGCGCTGCGAGGATAGCTGCGAATGCTGCTACTGCAACCGCGCCTCCGATAACGCCGCCGATATTGAGCGCGGAGGGAGCGGTGATGAGAGTGCCAATTGTGTTAACGAGATAGCCGATGGTGAATCCGACACCAAGCTGAAGGCCGATTCCGCTCCAAAGCCATTTTGCACTCTTGAGCTCGGAGTTCATTGAGCCGATAGCCGCAAAGCAAGGGGGAGAGAAGAGGTTGAACATAAGATATGCAAGTGCCGCTGCCTTGGTGATGGCAATGATGCCCGCAACCTCTGCGCCCGAGCCTTCGATCATTTCAAGATCTTCGATGTTGATGAGGTTTTCAAGGCCTACAAAGCATACGGCAAGTGTGCCGACAACGTTTTCCTTAGCGATAAATCCGGTTACTGTCGCCGCCGCAAGCTGCCAGGAAAGGACGCCGACTACGGGGACAAGAAGGTATGCGAAGGGAGATGCAATGGTTGCAAGGATCGAGTGGTCTGCGCTTTCCGCAACCGTGAAGGACCAGGTGAAGGTTTGCATAATGTGAACTGCGGTGTTGCAAAGCAGAATGATGGTTGCCGCCTTGACTATGTATGACCAACCGCGGCTGCACATTGATGTGAATGCGCGCCAGAAAGAAGGAACTTTATATTCGGGAAGCTCCATGATGAAGAAGGATCTCTTCTTGCTTCCGGTGATGGCATTGACAAGCAGTGCGGCAAGGAAGATGACTATGATGCCGGAAAGGTACATTACCCAGCTGACCCAACCCGCATTGTCGAAGAACGCGCCCGCAAAGAGAGAGATCACGGGGATCTTTGCACCGCAAGGCATAAAGGGTGTGATCATTGCGGTTGCGCGGCGTTCGCGCTCGTCACGGATGGTACGGCAAGCCATAACTCCGGGAACTGCGCATCCGATGCCGATAACGAAGGGGATGACGGATTTGCCGGAAAGTCCAACCTTCTTGAAGATGGGGTCAAGAACGACAGAAACACGAGCCATATATCCGCAGTCCTCAAGAAGAGCAATGAGGAAATACATTACCATAACGAGGGGAAGAAAACCGACAACGGCTCCTACACCGCCGATAATGCCGTCAACCACAAGGGCGTAGAGTATGGGCGAGGCGTCAACCATAAGCGAGCCGACCCATTCGCCGAACATTTCAATGAGGGTTACAAGACCGGGGATGGTTGTTCCGTTTTCAAATTCGTATCCCTCCGCGATCCAAGTTCCAAGCCAGGTCTGAGAGATCTGGAAGACGAGGAACATAACAACGGCAAATATCGGAATGCCGAGCCATTTGTTCGTCAGAATATCGTCGATGGTATCGCCGATGTTGCGCTGATTGGTCTTTACCGCACGGTGCTCGACTTCTTTTACGATCTTGTTGACGAAGTCAAAACGCTTGCGGTCTGCCGCCTGAACTTCGGTTTTGCTTGTAAGATCTATATTGCCCTGAGAATAGGGGGCAACCTGTCCTTTTCCGATGTGAGCGATTACCGAGTCGATGAGAGCCTTGAGTCCGTCTGCCGAGGTTGCGGTGGTGTTAATAACGGGACAACCGAGCTTTGCGGAAAGCTTGTCCGCGTCGATGTCCGTTTTCTTTTTCTTGTTTATATCGCTCTTGTTGAGAGCAACAACAACGGGAATTCCAAGCTCGAGAAGCTGGGTGGTGAAGAAGAGGCTTCTGCTGAGGTTGGTGGCATCAACAATATTAATGATAGCATCGGGATTGGAATTCTTAACGTATTCGCTTGTCACACTTTCCTCGCTTGTGAAAGGGGACATCGAATATGCACCGGGAAGGTCAACGGCGATAAGCTGTTCTTCTCCCGAATAGAAGGATTTTTTGATTGCGTGTTCCTTTTTGTCAACCGTTACACCTGCCCAGTTGCCGACCTTTTCGTTTGAGCCGGTAAGGGCGTTGAACATCGTGGTTTTTCCCGAATTGGGATTTCCTGTTAAAGCAATTCTCATTTAGGGAATTATCTCCTTATGTAAATAAATATTTTACTACCTGTTGGTTAGCAGAGGCTAACTACACGCCGCGATAATTGGCAGAGCCATTAAATTTTTTTAAATTATAATAGCTTCTGCCAACTGATTATCTATGCTGTATCTGCCGTCCTTGATGGAAACGGTGCAGCCTTTTCGTCTTTTTGTTACAACGGTGATCGCCTCGCCACTGTAGCAACCGAGGGAGAAGAGAAAAGCATTGAGCTCTTCGTCATCCGTGTTGATCTCTTTTATTATATATTCTTTGCCTTCGATAGCATCTCTGAGCGTCATTTTATCACCGAAAATTCTACAGATTTTTGCTTAAGTTAGCGTAAACTAACTATTGGTTAGCTTACGCTAACTGTGCTTATGTACATAATTATATACGATTTTTTCCATTTTGTCAACCTGTTTTTCAAACTTTTTTCTAAGATTGGCGGATTTTACAAATATAGACGCGTGCGAATCTTTTGACTTTGTTCAAAAAGCGCATAAAAACGGATGCCCGCGCAGGGCATCCGAAATGATTATTTGCTGATAACTTCAAGTATCTTTTTGAGAAGATCCTCAGCCGTGGGATTCTTTTCGCGCTCAATGCGTGCCTTTTCTTCTGCTTCTGCCTTGGCTTTTGCGGCTGCCTCATCGGCAAGGCGTTTCTTTTCGTCAAAATACGCCTCGACTGCCGCTTTATCACGAATACTGATACCGTGTGCCTTGAGTTCTTTTCTTTCCTTGCGGTCAAGGGTGTTCTTTGCGACTTTTTCTGCAAATTCCTTTTGCTCGGCGCGGACCTTGTTGATTATTTTCACAATGGTGAAGAGAACGAGTGCGATCAGAAAGAAGTTGATAACGGCGTTGATGAATGCCCCCCAATCGATGTAGATCGAGTTTGCAAGATCGATCTCTTGACCTATGACTGCGCCGGCTTCATCAAGCGTGTCTTTGTAAGCAATTTTAAGATAGGTATAGATCTCGCTGAGAGAATCGGCATCAAAAAGAGTTGCCAAAAGAAAATTGACTATCGGCTTTAAAATATTGTTACTCATCGCGGTGACGATCGCTGTAAATGCACTACCGACGATGACACCGACCGACATATCAACAACGTTGCCGCGGTTGATGAATTTTTTGAATTCGCCTATATAGTTGTTCATCAGTATCCCTTGACTTCTTCAGCCTTCATGAGCTTGACGAGCGCACTTGTGCCAAGACGGGTTGCGCCGAGCTTTACGAATGCCTCTGCATCATCAAATGAGCGGATTCCGCCTGCGGCTTTGATCTTTACGCCTTCGGGTACGTTTGCAGCAAAAAGAGCAATGTCCTCTCGGGTTGCTCCGCCGGTGGAGAATCCGGTGGAGGTCTTAATGTAGTCCGCGCCCGCCGCGCCGACGATCTTGCACATTTTGATCTTTTCTTCATCTGTCAAAAGACAAGTTTCAATGATTACCTTGAGAATCTTGTCGCCGCAAGCCTTCTTGACCTCGCGGATGTCCTCCTCGACAAGGTCGAACTTGCCGTTTTTGATGTTGCAGATGTTGGCAACCATATCGATTTCGTTTGCTCCGTTTGCGATAGCGTCGCGAGCCTCGGCGCATTTAACTGCTGTGGTGCTGTAACCGAGAGGGAATCCGATAACGGTGCAAAGATTGAGCTTGCCCTCGGTATAGTCGCGGGCAAAGGCGATGTATGATGCGGGAATGCAGACGGATGCGGTTTCATACTTAATGGCATCGTCGCAGATAACCTTGATCTGCTCCTCGGTAGCCGTGGGGGCAAGGAGAGTATGGTCAGCGTATTTAAGAAGTTCCTGTTTCGTCATTTTTATGACCTCCGGGTTTTTATTCGATATATAGTATTATATCACAAATTATGGGAAAAATCAACAAGGTTTTGTTAAGATGAGATTACTTAACCGACGGTTGTGTTTTTTATGTATAACTCAAGATAAGCGATGCAAACGTACCGATTTCTAAACTTCGCGATGATTGACTTTTGTGAAATTCTGTTGTATAATTATGCTAATATATAATAGCCAATTGCAAAATTACGCAAATTTCAATATAATTCGTTGTTTTTGGTGGCTTTGCTGCTGAAAAAACACCGCCGGGGCGAGCTAAGCGCGCGTTCCCCGCCGCGCGGGTCTTCTATTGTAAAACGCAGTTTTACAATTGGCTAAATCGTCGGAGGTCAAAAATGGCAGGAATAGAGAATTTCGGCAGTATCGTTCTTGAGGCACGCCGCCGCGCGGGAATGACTCAGGAAGCGTTCGCGAACAAGCTTGGAATCACTCCGCAGGCGGTCTCAAAGTGGGAAAACGGGCTCGGATACCCCGACGTCACGCTCTTTCCCGAAATTGCGGAGGTGTTGGGAATACCGATCGAAAGCCTTTTCGGAGTTGAGAGCGACCAAGGCAAAGTGGTGCCGTTCCCGCAGAAAAAGGACGGACTGAATTACATATTTTCGCATAATAACCGCGCCTGCTATTCCTCCAAGACACCCGAGAGGATAGATTCGGAAAACCATATCGCATATTTCACCGACGGAAGCCGCGCCGATCTTGAACGCGGTAACGCTGTGAATGTCGGCGGCGGAGAGATAAGATTTATAGAGGCTGATGATCGCGAAGATACTTCGGCCGGCGTCAAGGGCGAGCTTTGCCGAGATTTTCCCGATTTTTCATCCGTGACAGCCAAGCTGACTATGCCCTGCGCATTTCGTATAAAGAGTACGGCTGACGGCAAAGGACGGGTTGAGGCAAGCGGAAGTTCGAAATTTTTATCGCATTTGATCACCGAGGCAAACGGTGACACGTTAGAAATATCTTTCAAAAAGTCGATTTTGGATTTCCAGAGCCGTTTGCGGAATACCTTGACCGTTTATCTCCCTTGCGACCGTGGAGGTGTATTCAAAATCTCGGTAAACGGCTCATCTGACTGTGATATAGAGCCCACTTGCGGTATCCTTGAAATATCGGTTGCGGGAAGCGGAGATGTTATTGCCGCTGATTGCAACAGAATGCATTGCAGCATTGCGGGGAGTGGTGACATAAAGGTGGGTCGTGTCGCTTTCGGCACGAATATTTCTATAAGCGGATCGGGCGACATTGAAGCCGAGTCGCTTTGCGCTCCTCTCATAACCATTGCGGGAAGTGGAAGCGTCAGAGCAAGCGAGGTAGAGGGCGACGAGATGAATATCAGCATTTCAGGGTCCGGCGACGTTGAATGCGGCGGCGAGGTCGATACGTTGAAGCTCAAAGTGAACGGCTCGGGTGAATTTGACGCCCCGAAGCTCACCGTCGGCGAGGCTCATATTTCGGTTGCGGGCGGCGGAGATATAATTATCGGAAGAATCAAGCGCGCATCGTATGAAACGCTTGGAAAGAATACGACACTTAAAGTTCTTGCAAGAGGGGAAGAATAGCCTTCAATAGAAGAAAGGGAGTGAAATATCTCCCTTTCTTCTATTAATCATAATTTTTTCAAAAATACATCATCCTCACGACACAGATTAATGGTATTCTATATATTGGTATAATTTAGCCGATTGTAATTTTCGCTAATACAATAAAAATCGTTTTTTCGGCGGCTTTGCTGACCGAAAAAACACCTCCCTGACGAGCAACGCGAGTCCGCGCGCCGAGGGGAGCTGCCAAAATCGCAGATTTTGGCAAGCGGCGATAAGCGCGCGATTTTCAATTGTAAAACGCAGTTTTACAATTGGCTGATTGGTATAATTTACAAGGAGGTTACGAATTTTGATCAAGGTCAGAAATCTAACTAAAAAATACGGCAATCACCTTGCCGTTAACGGAATATCTTTCGATATAAAACCCGGAAAGATATACGGTCTGCTCGGTCCCAACGGCGCGGGCAAATCGACCACTATGAACATACTCACGGGCTGTCTTGCCGCCACCTCGGGCGAGGTCAAGGTTGACGGTCACGATATTTTCGATGAGCCCCTCGAGGCGAAGCGCCATATCGGTTATCTCCCCGAGCAGCCTCCCGTTTACGGCGAGATGACTCCGAAGGAATATCTGACGTTCGTTGCCGAGGCAAAGGGCGTGCCTTTTGAGAAAAGTCTTCGCCACGTCAAGGAGGTCATGCAGCTTACGCAGATCTATGACGTGCGAAACCGCCTTATCCGCAATCTTTCGAAGGGTTACCGTCAGCGTGTCGGCATTGCGCAGGCAATGATCGGCGAACCCGACGTTATCATCCTCGACGAGCCCACGGTAGGTCTTGACCCCGCGCAGATCATTGAGATCAGAAACCTTATCCGCAAGCTCGGAAGCATTAAGACCGTCATCATTTCGAGCCATATCCTTGCCGAGATCAGCGCGGTCTGCGACCACGTTATCATCATCTCGCACGGAAACATCGTTGCAAACGATACGCTTGAAAATCTTGAAGCGAGTGCCGGCAGAAACAATGCCCTCACCCTCAAGATCAAGGGCGACAAGGCAAGAGCAGAGAAGCTGATCTCTTCAGTTTCCGGTGTTGTGTCCGCCGAATATTCAGAAAACGGCGGCATTGTCAGCGCATCTCTTATCGCAGAGGAAGGCGCGGATATCCGCGAGGCGATCTTCAACGCCTTTGCATCTGCAAAAATGCCCATTCTTGATATGCATACCAACGAAACCACCCTCGAGGACATCTTCCTTGGCCTCGCATACGGCTCCGACGAGCGCAACGCATACATCGCCGAGCCCGAAGAGGAAGAGAATGAGATCAATGAAGAAAAGCCGAAGGCAAAGGAAGAGGATGACTACAAGCCTCTCTTCAGTTCGGCGAGTGATGAGGAGGATGACGAATAATGATTGCTATTTTCAAACGTGAATTCAAATCCTATTTTATCAATATGTCGGGCTACGTCTTTATCGGCGTGCTCTGGCTCTTTTCCGGAATCTTTGCAACTGCACTCAATCTTATCGGACAGTATGCGGCGTATGAATATGCGCTGAGCAATCTTGTCACCGTGCTGATGCTCATCGTTCCCATTCTCACAATGCGCTCAATGTCGGAGGACAGACGAGCAAAGACGGATATGCTCCTCTATTCGCTTCCCGTAAGCTCGACGGAGGTCATACTCGGCAAATATTTTGCAATGCTTGCCGTTTGGGGCGTGGCTTGCCTTGGTATGGGCGCAACTCCCGTTATTCTCGGTATGTTTGGCGCAGTTAATTTTGCATCCGCATACGGTGCGCTTCTCGGATTCTTCTTGCTCGGAGCGGCACTTATCGCAGTTTGCACATTCGTTTCCTCTCTGACCGAAAATCAGCTCATTGCGGCTATTCTCGGTATTGCTTCCTCACTTGGACTCTATCTTCTCGGCTCGTTGGTTGGTATGATCCCCGCGTCGGCAATCGCTTCTCTTATCGGATTTATTGCGCTTGCGGTTATTCTTACTGCAATTGTATTTCTCCTTACGAGAAACTACGTCATCACTTCGATCGTCGGATGCGTGACCGTGATCCCGCTTGCGGTTGCTTACGTCATCAATTCCGAGGCGTTTGCATCACTTTTCCCGAAGACGCTTGAATATCTCGCTCTCTTTGACAGATTTTACACCTTCCTTGGCGGTATTTTTGATGTCGGAGCTATCGTTTATTACATTTCCTTTGCAATTTTCTTCATTTTCCTGACGGTGCAGTCCTTCGACAAGCGCCGTTGGAGCTGATACGGAGGTGCTGTTATGAATAAGAATACAAATAAAAAGCCCCTCTTTGACAGACGCGGAAAGAGCGGCACCTATGCGGTAATTATGTCGCTTATCCTCCTTGCCGTTCTCGTTATCGTCAATATGATCGTCGGCTCGCTGCCCTCGAAGCTGACAATGATCGACACAAGCGGCACGGGCAAATTCGACATTTCCGGCACAAGCCAGAACTTCATTTCGGGCATCAAGGAAAAGGTCACCGTTTACTATATCTGCACCGACGGATATGAGGATGCTGATCTTGAAACATTCGTTGAAAGATACACCTCGATGAATCCGAATTTTACGGTTAAGAGAGTAGATCCCGCGCGCGATCCCTCCTTCCTTGAAAAATATCAGACCGAAACCCTCAACGAAAACAGCCTTATCATCGAAAGCGACAAGAGATTTAAGGTCATTGACTACTATGATTTCATCCTTTTCTACAACGCTGAACTCAATTATTCGATGCCTTATGACGAATATGCAAGCTACGGCGCGATGTACGAGTCATATTACGGCTATACCTTCACACCCGTTCAGTATTTTGACAGCGTCCTCACTCTCGGAGTTGAGTACGTAACCGCCGAATCGATTCCCTCGATGTATCTTCTGAATGGTCACGGTGAGGCTGAATTCCCCGAGATCGTATCAAAGAATCTTGAGGCTTACGGTATGAAGTATGACGTGGTCAACGTTGCTCTCGGCGAGCCGATTCCCGAGGATTGCACCTGCCTCGTTATCAACAATCCCACATCGGATCTCACGTCGGTCGAGGCGGCAACCGTTTCGAACTATCTTGCAAACGGCGGAAATCTGCTCCTCATCACCTCTGCGGGCGCAGATTCCTTCAAGAATATTGCTTCTATTGCATCGGAGTTCGGACTTTCCGCGGAGGCGGGAACCGTCAACGAGGGCGATGCGAATGCTCACTACCCCGACGTTCCCGGATATATTTATCCCACCATATCTTCCTCCCACGAGTCTGTTTCCTTTATCGCACAGCAGGGTTATCCCGTGCTTGTCGCAAACACCCACGCTATTATTTCGTCGGAAATGAACGGCGTGACAGTATCCCCCCTCTTTACCACATCGGATAAAGCATATTCCGTAGTTTCGGGAACAAAGGGCGAGGCTTCCGAGAAGAACCTTGCTGTTGTTGCTGAAAAGAGCGAAGGCGGCAAGCTTCTTTGGATCGCTTCGGGCGAGCTTCTCAACGAAAGTCTTATCAGCCGCACAAACGGCGGAAACTTCTATGCTTTCTATACCGCAAGCGCTTGGCTGACGGGTAATTATACTTCGTCGCTACCCGAGATCCCCGGTATTGAGCTTTCCGAGCCCACTATCACCACCACTGCGACCGATGCCAATGTATGGGGAGTCATTCTCATCTTTATCGTTCCCGGTGCGGTTCTTGGCGGAGGCGTGGCATATTGGCTCTGGCGCCGCCGCAGATAATCAGAAAAATGAAAAAGATCAAATCAATAATAATTATGTTGCTCCTGCTCGTTCTGCTTCTTATCGTCTATCTTGTGGCGAGCCCGATGTGGAGCGAGGACACACCCGAGGATACCTCGGGCGATGAAACTTATGCCGTTGCGACAATAGATCATACCCTGCTTGTCGGGCTTGAATTGACTCAGGGAGAAAACTCTTTGAGCTTTGCCCTCAATGACAAGGCTACCGAATGGGACTGGAGCGAAAACGGCGAGGTTCCGCTTGATAATATGGCTTTTGCAACCGTTGTTACTGCTCTTAATGACGCAAAATCCAAGTATAAGCTCGAAGGCGTTACTGCCGAAGAGCTTGTCGAGTACGGACTTGACGATCCCTCAATGAAGGTGAAATTCATTTTCTCGGACGGCTCACAGAAGGAATTCCTTATCGGTAATATCAATTCCTTTAACGGTAATTACTACCTCTCCGAAGCGGGCGCACCGAATACGGTTTATATGATTGATGCCGCGGTGAAGACCTCTCTTGAGCTTGAAATTTTTGATTTCGTGCTTGAGGAAACCCCGCCTGCGATAACAGAAGCAAAAATAAACAGGGTGGAATATTACCCCCAACTTGATGAATTTTACACTATATTCAGCTATTATCCTTCGGGCAAACCAAGCGAATACACTAACAGATACGAATGGTACTACAACATAGATCATAAGTCTATTTCTTCTTCGTCGGTTATTGCGCCCGGCTATCCTGTCGACGGTGATGTTGCGGATACTCTTGCCTCCCTCGTCACTGGGCTTTCGTTTGATGAATGTGTCGGACTCGACTATTCCACCGGCAACTACGGATTCTCGGATACCCATAAGATCGTTATTTTTTATAATGCCGCAGAGGGTGAAACCGAGGTGCTTGAAAAGAAGGAATACGTCGTTTATCTTGGCTCGCAGACAGAGGATGGCAAGATCTATGCGCACACAGATGACTCAAAGCTCGTATATCTCCTCGCCTCGTCCGACGAGTGGGCAACTCTGCTTTCCTCGACTCGTGCTCAGCTTCTGCCCGATGAGGTATGGTTGCCGAATTACGAATTCGTTGACTTTATGACGTTTACCTCGGGCGCGAATACCGTTACCGTAAACGTCAAGACCACAGACGGCAATACCTCGTTTACTTCCTCTGCAACTAACGATGCAGAAGCGATCTCGGCACTTGTGAAGGCGCTTGAAAACCTCAGCGCAAAGTCTAACGTTGAATTTTTCGCGGACGATGCTTCATTGGTTGAACCCGCAGAAATGTTTGCGGTGGAGATCGCATTCAACGCGGGCGACGCGCCGAAGCTTGATATGATCATCGAAAGATACAGTCAGAATTACTGCCTTGTGAACTTCAACGGCAGAGCAGATCAGCTCGTTACGCTTGAGGATGTGCAAGCTATTATCGATATGATCACATCACTCGGCACAAAGGCGGTTTGAGATGAACGCGGCGTTTTTCCTTATACCGAAAAGTCAGGTAGCAACTCTTGAGGATGACGATACCTTCCGTCAGGGGCTCGAAAAAATGCGTTATCACGGCTACACCGCGATCCCAGTGCTCACAAAGCAGGGAAAATACGTAGGCACGCTCAGCGAAGGCGATCTGCTTTGGAATCTTGTCGACATTGGCGGCGCAAGTATGGAGGAATGTGAGGATCTTCACATCGCGGATATTCTCAAGCCCGACCGTAACCCGCCCGTCAAGATCACGGCAAAGGCAGATGAACTCCTTGAGGGACTTATGACGCACAACTTCCTACCCGTTACTGACGATAACGGAGCGTTCATAGGCATAGTCACAAGGAACCGAATGCTTGATTACTATAAAAACGTAAAACCGAAAAAATAGCATTTTGCACCGCTCTTCAAATGGAGCGGTGCTTTTTTAATTTAAAATTGGAATAAACCGATAAAATTTATAATATAATAAATCCAAGAGGCTTGACTTTGGCGTGGTGAGTGTAGTATAATATTATTATATATAATTTAATTACATTGTTTGGTAATAAAAGTGTAAAGGGAGGGAAGCTCGAATGACTGAAAATCTTGCGGCGTATTATTTTCATCAGGGAACGAATTACAAGGCATACGAATATTTCGGTCCCCATATTGAGAACGGGCAAATGTCCTTCCGCGTTTGGGCGCCCAATGCCACCGCTGTTTCCCTTTGCGGAGATTTTGACTTGTGGGGCGCGGGGCTCCCGATGACTCGCGTTACCGAGGGCGGTATATGGGAGATATTCACTGATGTATTCCCCCGCGGAACACGCTACAAATTCCGTATCCGCACAGCTGACGGCAGAGAGATTATGAAGGCAGACCCTTATGCTCCCTATGCCGAATGCCCGCCCGAAACCGCATCGGTCATAGATTTTGGTGCGCTTTCATATAAATGGAATGACGGCGGATGGATGTCTTTCCGCCCCAATGCGAGAAAATATGACCGTCCGATAAACGTCTATGAGGTCCATCTCGGCTCCTGGAAGCGCCACGAGGATAATTCGTATTATTCATATACCGAGCTTGCGGACGAGCTGATACCCTACGCAAAGCAGATGGGGTATACCCACATTGAGCTGATGCCGATCGCGGAGCATCCCTTTGACGGCTCCTGGGGGTATCAGGTTACGGGATATTATGCCCCCACATCTCGCTTCGGTACGCCCGAGGATTTCTGCGCTTTTGTTGATGCCGCACACGGTGCGGGGATAGGTATTATCCTCGACTGGGTGCCCGCGCATTTCCCGAAGGATGCCCACGGACTTTATGAATTTGACGGACAACCTCTTTATGAGTATCAGGGCTCTGACCGCATAGAGCATGCGGGGTGGGGAACAAGACGCTTTGACGTCGGACGCCCCGAGGTGCAGTCCTTCCTTGTTTCAAACGCTACCTATTGGGCAGAGGTATTTCATATCGACGGCTTACGCGTTGATGCCGTTGCTTCAATGCTATATCTCGATTATGACAGACGCCCCGACGAGTGGGTGCCGAACGTATACGGCGACAACCGTTGCCTTGAAGCGATCGCATTTTTCAAAAAACTCAACGCGCATCTTGCGGGGGCATATCCCGCACTTATGATGATCGCGGAAGAGTCTGCCGCACAAATAGATATCACGGGCGAGGGGGACGATGCTCTCGGCTTTACCTACAAGTGGAATATGGGATGGATGAACGACAATCTTTCCTATGCCGAAACAGACCCCATCTTCCGCAAATACCACCACGATAAACTCACCTTTTCGCTTCTTTATTCCTTCGGCGAGAAATATATGCTCCCGATCTCGCACGATGAGGTCGTTCACGGCAAAAAGTCATATCTCGACCGCCACCCCGGCGACTATTGGAACAAGTTTGCGGGTGCGCGCGGGGGACTTTGCTGGATGATGATGCATCCGGGCAAAAAACTGATTTTTATGGGCACGGAATACGCGCCCTTCCGCGAATGGGCTTATGAAGAAAGCCTTGAATGGTTTATGCTTGACTATGAGATGCACGCCAAATTCAAGCGATTTACCGCTGATCTTAATCATCTTTATCTTTCCTCCCCCGAGCTTTGGAAACGCGATCTCGGTTGGGACGGATGTGAATGGATCGATGCCGATAACGCGGAGGGCGGTGTCATAGTCTTTTCCCGATCGGACGGAGAGGGCAGACTCGTTGCAGTGATAAACTTCAGTCCCGTTTATTATCCCGAATACCGCTTCGGTGTTCCGATTTCGGGTGAATGGAAAGAGGTTTTCTCATCCGACAGGCTCGAATACGGCGGCGGAGGAGTTACTCACGAGGGCATACTCCGCAGTGAAGAAATTCCAATGCATAATAGAGATGAGTCGCTCTCTATCAGAGTTGCACCCCACGCGGCTCATATTTTCAGGCTCGAAAAAGAGATCAAACGCGATGTACCCAATTCGACACAAGGTGTCGTTATCATAAATCCCAAAGGGAGGAACAAAAAGCAATGTTCAAGAAAAAAGAATGTGTAGCCATGCTCCTTGCTGGCGGACAAGGCAGCCGTCTTTACGCGCTTACCACCCGTCTTGCAAAACCTGCGGTCTCCTTCGGTGGAAAGTACCGCATCATCGATTTTACTCTTTCAAACTGCGTAAACTCCGGTATTGATACCGTCGGTGTGCTGACGCAGTATCAACCCCTTCTTCTCAACGATTACATCGGCAACGGTCTGCCCTGGGACCTTGACCGTACCTACGGAGGCGTAAAGATCCTGCCCCCCTATCAGGGCAAGGAAAAGGCAGACTGGTATAAGGGCACCGCAAATGCAATTTATCAGAATCTGCAGTTCATCGATCAGTATGATCCCGATTACGTTCTCATCCTCTCGGGTGACCATATCTACAAGATGGACTATGCCGCAATGCTCGCATTCCATAAGCGTCGCGGTGCGGATTGCACTATCGCCTGCATCGACGTGCCCCTCGAGGAAGCAAGCCGCTTTGGTATTATGAGCACATACGAGGACGGCAAGATTTGGAAGTTCTCCGAAAAGCCGAAGAATCCCGATTCCACACAGGCTTCAATGGGTATCTATATCTTCAACAAGAAGAAGCTTGCCGAGTATCTTATCGCCGACGAGGCAGACGAGAATTCGAGCAATGACTTCGGCAAGAACATCATTCCCGCAATGCTTGCGGCAGGTGAGAAGATGTATGCATATTCCTTTGAGGGCTATTGGAAGGACGTTGGAACCATTTCCTCTCTTTGGGAGGCGAATATGGATATGCTCGGCAGCGATCCCGCCCTTAAGCTCAATGATGAAAAATGGCGCATCTACGCACGCCATTTTGCACGCGCTCCCCAGTACGTTGGCGGAAACGGCGTTGTTGAAAATTCAAGCATTACCGAGGGATGCAAGATCTATGGCACCGTTCGCGGCTCGGTTCTCGGCCCCGGCGTAACTGTTTGCGAGGGTGCATCTGTCATCGACTCTGTAATTATGGAAGACGTAACCATTGCAGAGGGTGCAACCGTTGAATATTCCATCATCGACGCCCGCGTTCAGATCGGCAAGGGTGCCAAGGTTGGCGGTCCGAGGGGCGGCGAGATCGCCGTTATCGGGGCAGATATTACCGTTGAAGATAATGCAGTGATCGAACCCGGCGCTATGGTCAATCCGGAATAATTAGGAGGAAAATGTTATGACAGCAGCAGGACTTATTTTTTCGAACATACACGATGAATGTTTGCCCGAGCTTACCCGTCTGCGCACAATGGCAAGCGTGCCCTTCGGCGGCAGATACAGACTGATCGATTTCCCTCTTTCCAATATGGTAAATTCGGGGATCTCGAAGGTCGGAATCATCACTCACTATAACTATCAGTCGCTTCTCGACCATATCGGAACGGGTAAGGACTGGGATCTTGCTCGCCGTTCGGGCGGTATCAAGATTCTTCCTCCTTTCATCACCGCGTATGATGCAAAGGCGACAAACTCGCTCTACAATACTCGTCTTGAGGCGCTTCTCGGCGTTACCAACTTCATTTCGAGATGTACAGAGGACGTTTTGGTCCTTTCCGACTGTGATACCATCTGCAACATCGACCTTTCAAAGGTTCTTGCACGCCACGAGGAGACCGGCGCGGATATCACTGTCGTTACCAAGCGAGTTACAGAGGGGAACTATAACGCAGAGCGTCATTCGGTTCTCATTCTCGATGAAAATGACAAGATCATTGATGCGGCTGAATACAGTTCGGATATCAAGGGCGCGTTCAACGTAAGCACCAATATTATGGTCATCACCCGCCGTTACCTCATCACCGTTCTCAACGATGCTGCGGCTCACGGCTACACCAGCTTCTTCCGCGATATTATCGCAAAGAACGTTGGCAAGGCTGACTTCCGCGCATACCGTTTCGACGGCTTCTATTCGCTCATCAACAATCTCCCCGGCTATTTTGAAACTTCTATGAAGCTTCTTGAGTCCGATGTAAGAGAAGAGCTCTTTGAGATCGCGGAAAGACCCGTATTCACCAAGGTCCGCAACTCCTCGCCGACATCCTACAGCAAGGATGCAAAGGTTTCGAATTCGATCGTTGCAGACGGCTGCGTGATCGAGGGTGAGGTTGAAAACTGCGTGGTATTCAGAGGAGTTAAGGTTGGAAAGGGCACAGTTGTCCGCAATTCTATCCTTCTGCAGGATACCTACGTTGGCGATAACGTAAACCTCAACTGTGTTATCACCGATAAGAACACCGTTATCCGCGACGGCAGAAATCTTTCTGGTCACGAAACGATGCCTTTCTACATCGGCAAGGGCGTTATGGTATGATTTTAAGAAAAAAGGATTTGAAATAATGAAAAAAAGCATTCTTTTCGTAGGCGCCGAGGTTATGCCTTTCGCAGCTACCGGCGGACTTGGCGACGTTCTCGGCTCGCTCCCCACGGCTCTTGCCGCAAAGGGAGTCGACGTCAGAGTCGTTATGCCGCTTTATTCCGCCGTTGGTGAGAAATACCGCGCCGAAATGAAAAAAGAGGCTGAATTTGACACCTATCTTGCTTGGAGAAAGCAATATTGCGGTGTTTACAGCCTTATAAAGGATAAAGTAACCTATTACTTTATTGACAATGAATATTATTTCGCCCGCGAAGGACTTTACGGTCAGTTCGATGACGGCGAAAGATATGCATATTTCTGCACCGCAGTTCTTGAGATGCTGCCTCATATCGGATTTTTCCCCGATATCCTGCACGCTCACGATTGGCAGGCGGCGCTCTCTGTCATCTATCTTCGTCAGAAGTATTCTGCCGATGAAAGATACGCAGGCATCCGCCGCGTATTCACCATCCACAACATCGAGTATCAGGGCAAGTATGATTTCTATATTCTCGGCGACGTTTTCGCGCTTTCGAATGAAGACCGCGGCGTTGTTGAGTACGGCGATTGCATTAACCTGATGAAGGGTGCAATCGAGTGTGCTGAGGCTGTGACTACCGTCAGCCCCAGATATGCGGATGAGATCATGTCCCCCGAGTATTCGCACGGGCTTTACCACATTCTTCGCGCGAACGCTTCAAAGGTTTCGGGAATTCTCAACGGTATTGATTATTCCTATTATAACCCTTGGACCGATCCCGTTATCGCAAAGCATTACAGCGCAAAGCGTCGCGGCGGTAAGGATGCTTGCCGCTCTGCTCTTCGCGCAGATCTCAATCTTGCGGATGAGAAGGGAACGCCCGTCATCGCGCTCATCACCCGCCTGGCATCCCACAAGGGACTTGATATCGTAGCCGAGGCTATGCGCGGTATCCTTGACGAAAGCGGAGCACAGCTTGTGGTTCTCGGCAAGGGCGAGGCGAGATATGAAGACTTTTTCAGACAGCTTGAAGCCGAGTACCCCGAAAAGGTTCGCGCGCTCATCACATATGACCGCGATCTTTCAAAGAAAATCTATGCGGCTACCGACATTTTCATGATGCCCTCAAAGAGCGAGCCCTGCGGACTTTCGCAGATGATCGCTTCGCGCTACGGCGCAATTCCCGTTGTCCGTGAAACGGGAGGACTTGCTGATTCGATCCTGCCTTATTGGGAGGATTCGGAAGGCGAAATGCACGGAAACGGCTTTACCTTTGCGGGCTACACCGCGGGTGAGCTTTACGAGCGCACACTTGCCGCCGTTGCGCTTTGGAAGAATGGCGAAAAACGCAAGGCTTTTGTCGAAAAGATAATGACAGTCGATTTCTCCTGGGCGGCATCCGCAGATAAATACATTGCACTTTACAACGATCTGCTGTGATATATAGGAGAGCATTACCGGAGGAAGTAAAAGTGAATTTCACCCCAAACGCACAGGAAGTTAAAGCAAATATCGAACAAAAATTATCAAGACTCTTCGGCACCACCGCCGCCGATGCGTCGAGAGAACAGATGTACAAGGCAGTCGCGCAGACTGTCAAGGACATACTTGCCGAGAAGCGTTCCGATTTCAAGGCAAGAACAAACAAGGAAGGCGGTAAGCGCGTATATTATATGTGCATGGAGTTTCTGCTTGGCAGATCTCTCAAGACCAATCTCTGCAATCTCGGACTTTCGGATGAGTACAAAAACGCACTCACCGAAATGGGATTCGGACTCGATGATCTTTATGAGTGTGAGCCCGATGCGGGTCTCGGAAACGGCGGTCTCGGACGTCTTGCGGCGTGCTTTATGGACTCGCTGACCTCGCTCGATTACCCCGCAAACGGATTTTCCATCTGCTACGAATACGGTCTTTTCAAGCAGAAGATCGTTGACGGTCTTCAGATCGAGCTCCCCGACAATTGGCTTCCCGGAGGCGAGGTATGGCTTGTTCCGAGAACCGACCGTGTATTCACCGTCCGCCTTGGCGGCAGAATCCGCGAGGAATGGAGAGAGGGTAAGCTTGAGATCATGTATGAGGACACCGAGGATGTTGAAGCGGTTCCTTACGATATGATGATCTCGGGCGGCGACAGCGAAGCCGTTAACCGTCTGCGCCTTTGGAAGGCTCGCGATGTTCGCACCTTCAATATGGGACTTTTCACTCAGGGACAGTATACACGCGCAGTTGAGGAGTCGAGCTCCGCGGAGATCATCTCGAAGGTTCTTTATCCTTCGGATAACCACACTGAGGGTAAGCTTCTCCGTCTGACACAGCAGTATTTCCTCTGCTCGGCGTCTATCCAGAGCATTATCCGCGATCATATGGCGGTTTACGGCAGACTCGATAACCTCGCCGATAAGGTTGCCATCCACATCAACGATACCCATCCCGCACTCTGCGTGCCCGAGCTTATGAGAATACTCATCGACGATTATTGCTTCTCCTGGGATCAGGCTTGGGACATCACCACACGCACTATGTCCTATACAAACCACACGGTAATGCCCGAGGCGCTTGAAACATGGAACGAGAGCCTTTTCTCCTTCCGTCTGCCCCGTATTCACATGATCATCAAGGAGATCAACGAGCGCTTCTGCCGTGCCGCTTGGGATCGTTTTCCCGGCAACTGGCAAAAGATCACCAATATGAGCATCCTTTGCAACGGTTCTGTCAGAATGGCAAACCTTGCGGTTGTTGGTTCGCACCATATCAACGGCGTATCGAAGCTCCACTCGCAGATCCTTGTTGATACAATTTTCAAGGATTTCTATCATATGTATCCCGAGCGCTTTACCAATGTAACAAACGGTATCGCGCATCGCCGTTGGATGTGCTATTCCTCCCCCGGACTTGCATCTCTCCTTGACGAGACCATCGGCACGGGCTACCGTAAGAATCCTGTTGAGCTCGCAGAGCTTATGAAATATGAGAACGACACAGCTGTTCTTGACCGCCTCCGCGGCATCAAGCACGAAAACAAGATAGCATTCTCGAATTTCGTTGAGAGCCGCACGGGTAAGGGTCTTGATACCCATTCCGTTTTCGACGTTCAGATCAAGCGTCTGCACGAGTATAAGCGCCAGCTTCTCAACGTGCTCAATATCATCGGCAACTATCTTGATATCTGTGATAATCCGAATGCCGAATTCTATCCGAGAACCTATATCTTCGGCGCAAAGGCTGCACCTGGTTATCATATGGCAAAGCGCATCATCCAGCTTATCTGTAAGCTCGGACAGGAGATCGAAAAGGATCCCCGCGTTAACGAAAAGCTTTGCGTGCTCTTCCTTGAGGATTATAACGTAAGCGCGGCAGAATGCCTTATTCCCGCCGCAGAGATCAGCCAGCAGATCTCGCTTGCAGGTAAAGAGGCGAGCGGTACCGGCTGTATGAAGCTTATGCTCAACGGCGCGCTGACTATCGGTACTCTTGACGGCGCAAACGTTGAGATGGCTGCCGCTGTCGGCAACGAGAATATCTATATTTTCGGTCTGACAGCAAGCGAGGTTGACGACCTATGGCTTGCGGGCTATAATTCCGCACTCTTCTATGCAAGAAATGATAAGCTCCGCCGAATCGTTGACCGACTCAACGCAGGCTTTGCGGACGAATCCTTCTCGGATATCGCATCCTACTTGCTTGCGGGTCACGGAGTTGCAGACCCCTATATGTGTCTTGCAGACTTCGATTCCTACCGTCTGACACACGAAAAGATGTACGAGGATTACCTGAACCGCGAGGATTGGACTCGCCGTTCGCTCATCAATATAGCAAAGGGCGGCTTCTTTGCCGCAGACCGCGCGGTCAGAGATTACGCAGAGAATATCTGGAAAATTACCCCGGTCAAGAAGTAAAATATGCTTGCAAAATATATGCAAAACGCTCCCCGCATCGAAAAACGGTGCGGGGGCGAGGACGTTTCCGCACTCGGTGCTTTCCCGAGGGGAAGCGTTATTGAGATAACGGCGCATATACCGAGGTGCCTCGGTGTCACACGCGCCGAGCTCTGCATTCGCAGAGATACACTTGCGCCGTCCGATTCACAAAGGGATCCATCGGCGCAGAAATTCGGCTTTGAGTTTATCTCGACCGACTATGTTAACGATGAATATAAGTTGAGCCTCGACACAGCCGCGCTTTGCGGTGAGTCGGAATCGGGGCTTTTTTACTATACATATATTTTCCGCAGAGGCGGAGAGGAGCTTGTCGCAAGCACAACGGATAACGTCAATTTTGAACTTGTGACGGCTAATTGGAACGAATTCCGCCTGACAGTTTACCGCCCCGAATATTGCGTGCCCTCGTGGCTCGGCGGCGGGGTCATGTATCATATCTTCCTCGACAGATTTGCAAAAGGTGAAGGAAAGGCGAGCTATCGCTCCGATTCAATCCTCGACTCCGATTGGGAAAACGGAGTGCCGCAATATGCCGAATACCGCGGTGCGGAGGTCAAGAACAACCACTTCTTCGGCGGTAATCTTTGGGGAATTATCGAAAAGCTTGATTATCTTGAATCCCTCGGAGTAAACATTCTGTATCTCTCGCCGATCTTCGATGCCGTCAGCAACCATAAGTATGACACCTCGGATTATATGAAGATCGCGGATGAATTCGGTGGGGAGGAGGCTTTCAGGGCTCTCCTCAAAGCCGCACACGCAAGGGGAATCAAGATCATTCTTGACGGCGTTTTTAACCACACTGGAAGTGACAGCCGATATTTCGACGAATACGGCAGATACGGATTTCCCGCGCGCGATGAACGCTCGCCCTATCACGAATGGTACGATTTCCACGCCCCCGAGCGTGAGGGCGCACCCGATTACACAGCTTGGTGGGGCATCAGAATTCTGCCGAGGCTGAATACGCACACCGACTCCTGCCGCGAGTTTTTCACGGGTGAGGGTGGCGTTGCCGAGCATTATATGCGCGAGAGCATCGACGGCTTTCGTCTTGACGTTGCCGACGAGCTTCCCGACAGATTCCTTGAAGAGCTCCGCGATCGTATTCACTATGTCAATCCCGAAAGCGTGCTGATCGGCGAGGTCTGGGAAAACGCCGCCGATAAGATCGCATACGGCAAGCGCCGCTCATATTTCAGAGGCGCGCAGCTTGACAGCGTTATGAATTATCCGACAAGAAAGGCACTTCTCGACTTTGCCGAAAACGGTGACGCAAAAGCTCTCTGTACTGCTCTGACTGATCTTTATTCATCATATCCGCAGTGTGTTTCGGCAAGTCTTATGAACCTCATCGGCACGCACGATACCGAACGCGTGCTTACGATTCTCGGCAATCCCGTTAAAGTGCGCGAGAATGCATTTGCATACAATGACGTGCAGGAAAAGCTTCGCCTGACCGCCGAGGAGCGCGCAAGAGGCGTGAAATTGCTTAAAATGATCTCGGCTCTTCAGTTCACACTCTTCGGCTTCCCGTGTATTTATTACGGCGACGAGGCGGGTATGGAGGGAATGAGCGATCCCTTCTGCCGCTATCCATTCCCGTGGCATAAGATCGACGGGGAGATCAACGAGCATTACAAAAAGCTCGGCGCACTTCGCCGAGGTGAAGGGATATTCGCGGGCGGTGAGTTCAAGATCATACGCGCGACGGGCGGATATTTTGAGTTTATAAGATATAAAAAGGAAGAAAAAGGATATATCCTTGTTGCCGTCAATATGGCGGACGAGCCCATAAAAGTTCATGCCGCGGGCGGTATAAACCTTTATACGGGCAAGAGAGTGGTTGGATATCCCTCTATCAGCAAGGGCGAGTTTATCATCGTCAAGATGAAAGGAGAAGTTGAAAATGGGCTTTTGGAGTAAGGTGGTCGGGCATTGGACAAAGCCGAAGGACCCGAACAGTGTCCGCTTCCGCCGCGAGATGGCGGAGCGCATCGCGGGACAGTATATCAAATATGTCACAGAGCGCAGAAATAATGTCGACGAAGTTATCGGCAGAAAAGGCAGCCTTGCAATTCGCGAGGATGAATTCATAGTTTTTGCATCCGCCGACATCCTCTTCCGCTGTAAGATCGACGAGCTACGCGCAAGTGAGCTCCTTTCAAAGGACGGAGTGGTACTTATCGGCCCCGACCTTGAGCACGGCGGGGAAGAGAGAACTATAATTGCGTATTATGTATATTATAGGAAGTAAAATATTATGAAGATATATTTCGGAAAGCATGAGTGTGATTATTTTCTTGGAGATGCCTTATCTTGTGAAAATGCAAAGTGGGTGAATACCAAGTATAATTACAAGCGTGGAAATAGGATTACGTTATGTGTAACCGGCGCTATTGCTATTATATATGCGGCTTTCTTTTTGAAACAAATAAACTCCGCTATAGCTGTGTTGGCTATTGCCTATCTTTTACTGCCGGTGCATGAATTTTGTCATACTCTGTTTGCAGGGATATTCGGAAACGGAGCTGAAGGCATATATTTTCGTCCACCATATAAGGAGAAAAGAATCAGCAATCCGAGTGCGTATGTATGTCTGAATCCGGTATTATGGAATAAAACCAAGCAAACATTATTTGTCTTGTTCCCTTTGATTTTGCTGTCTGTTTTGCCCTTGGTCCTTTCCATTATATTTCGCAATTATGCGGTATGGCTTATTTATATAGCCTTGAATAATTTGACGATGTCGTTTCACGATATTAATGCTGCAATCCACATACTTAAATTCCCTCGAAACACTCTATTTTTGAGACAAGTCAGGCTTTTACCAAAGGATGCAACCAAACCGACGCAGATACATTACATATACGTCCGTAATGAAAAGGGCGAGATAAAAGTCTTCCACGAGCATTACGAATACTTTGAAGGCAAATCAAAACGAATAGAACCGCCCGTGGAAACGGAAGATGCAATGTTTTGGAAAAATGATTTGTTAGAAAAATTGGGGTTTGATATAAATTCTTAACCATTGCGCACGATGTTTGCACAAGCCCAATGGGGGTATGGGGGCAAAGCCCCCATAAAACCCAACGATGTCATCCTTCGGCGGCGTCCGCAGACGCCTTGCCGCCGAAGGATCTCGTGCCGCGCCCATTTACAAGCGCGGCGCGGTGCTGGCGAAGTGGTTTGTACCGCACCAAAAAACAAATATATATGAAAAAGCTCAAACACTTAAAAATAAAGTGCTTGAAGCTATGAAAAATTTAAGAATAATTGTGGATACTTTAGAAATTAAAGTTGAAAGTAAATAT
>JAGBRZ010000254.1 GCA_017632155.1 Clostridia bacterium | reverse complement strand
TCGATGTCAGCTCTTGCGTGGAGACCCTTGATGTAGTCAGCGCTGTCGCCGAGAGCCTCGAGGACATTGGTGCCAACGCGGGTCATGATGAGCATATTGAGAACGACATAGATAGAGTCGGTAAGCTCAATGCCGTACTTAGCGAAGTCAGAGCCTACAACGCCCATGGAGTAGGGAATAACGTACATGGTACGTCCCTTCATAGAACCCTTGTAGAGCTTGAAGAGCTTTTCCTTCATTTCGGCGGGAGCCATCCAGTTGTTGATGTTACCTGCATCTTCTTTCTTTTCGGTGCAGATGTAGGTTCTGCCCTCTACACGTGCAACGTCGTTTACAGCGGTGCGGTGCAGGTAGCAGTTGGGGAGGAGCTCCTGATTCAGCTTGATCATCTCGCCGGTGGAGCAAGCCTCTGCTCTGAGAGCCTCAGCCTGTTCCTCAGTGCCGTCGATCCATACGATCTTGTCGGGCTTGGTCATGGCTGCCATCTCGTCGATCCAGTTAAGGACATACTTGTTGTTGGTCATTCTTTTTTATTCTCCTTGAATAAGATTTACAAAAATATACGGTAATATAATTACCTACCACATTATTTTACAATATTCCGAGAAAAAAAGCAATAGAGAGTTGCAAATGTTACATTTTTTTAACATGTTGCCCAAATGGTCGATTGAAATTTTATGCAATTTGTATATAGAAATTTGAGAACAAATGTTTGCAATTTGTCTAAAAATTTGATATAATATAATCAAGAATGATTTTGTAATCAAATTAGGCAAAAAATGGTATTATGATTAACGGAGAATAGTGATATGAAAGATATGACGCCAAGAGAACGTTCTGTGTTTGAGTATATAAAAAACAGTTTGAGCGATAACGGTTACGCCCCCAGCGTCCGTGATATCCGCGATGCTCTCGGATTCAAAAGCACTTCCACGGTTCACATGTATCTGACAAGGCTTGCAGAACGTGGACTTATCACACGTGATGGAGGCAAGAGCCGTGCAATGCACATGGATGGAATAGGTTCTTCCAATCAGGTCCCACTTGTTGGTAGGGTTACTGCAGGAAAGCCGATTCTTGCACAGGAAGATTTGGAAGGATACATCAGCTTCTGCGCTTCATCGGTAGGATGCCGTCCCGAAAATCTGTTTGCCCTCAATGTTAAAGGCGAAAGTATGATCGACGCGGGAATCCTCGATGGGGATGTGGTAATCGTTGATAAGCGCACTTATGCCGAAAACGGCGAGATAGTTGTTGCTCTCATTGAAGACGAAGCAACGGTAAAAACATTCTATAAAGAAGACGGTCACTATCGTCTTCAACCCGAAAACAAGACAATGGAGCCTATCATCTCGGAAAGCGTGGCAATACTCGGTAAAGTAGTAGCGTCGTTAAGACTGTATTGATAAGGAGGGGCATATGGCTCACAGAAAAGATAAATACGTTGACCATGAACTCGTAAGATACACGCCGCGTCAGGCAATAAAAGATGCGGTGGGTTTTGTCGCGCGTTTTTTCACGCTATCGAATCTCAAGCACGGTTTCCGAAGTGTCATTAGCGGTTTCCGTGAATTCGGAGTATTCTTCCTTGCAATGGTGATTGTCCAGCTTCTGTTTTGGTGTCCGTCGCTTATGATGGAATCGCGTGCGTCTACAATAAAGCAAGAAGCCTATGCTGCCGCTGATTATCATATCAAGATCGACGGTATGACGAGCGACGAATGGTCTGCGTATTATAACGATACATTTTTAATTACAGATACCTTTGACATTGAAGATAGACTTTATGAATCCTATGAGTATTCAACATACAAAAACGGTTCAGGCAGAGAAATGTATGAGCTCAGAATAAAAATGAATTCCGATGAAGAATCTCAAGCTCGGCTATTCTTATTGAAGTATCCCGTCATCGGAGAAAGCGCAAAAGTTACTTACAGTCCAAGAGCTCAGTATCAAGATAAGGTTACCCAATCAAAAGTGTTGTTTGTACCGATAATTTTGGTTATGGGCCTTCTTTCCGCATTGATTCTTCTAATACTCTACAATATCCGTATCAATCATTACAAATTCAGATACGGAGTATATATGTCCTTCGGCGCGGATTTTGAAAAGCTTTTCCACACCGCCGCGTGGGAGCTGTTTTCAATAGCATTGCTGACATTTGTTCCGTCTTTGATAGCAGCGTTTTTGATTCAGTTACTGATTTCTGCAGCGCTCGGTGGAACTGTATCATTTGATCCTGTTTCCTTGATATGGGCAGTCGTTTGGCTGTTTTGCGTTATCCTGCTCGCGGTATGGCCGTCGGTAAAATTCCTTGCCACCAGAACGCCAACCTCTTTGATTGTCGCAGGTGATAATTCAAACTACGTTTCTTCGCCCAGACTTTCGTTCAGAATTTTCAGAAAAAGCTTCCCGTATCACTATGAGCTTTACGGATTTTGGAGATTCAGAAGATACTACGCGACCTTGCTTCTTTCATCCATATTATTTTCCTCACTTTTTCTTTGCGGATTCTTTATAAACAGTATGGTTACATCATCTGAGAATACATCATCACCCGAGTTTTGTCTTGAAGCTTCGTCCCATGAAGGTATAGATCCATATCTTATTGAGGAAATCTCCGATTTTGACGGAGTAAAGTACATAACCTGGGAAAATTCAATAGATGCCACGGCGATCAATTCCTATATCCTTTTGAACGGTAGACAACGCACAGGAATCTCTTCAAAGACTGTCAAGACTGATCTGGGTTATGCCGATAACAATTATAAATACAATCATCTTGATGAATCGCTATATGCTCAAATTACCAGAGAAGACGGATGGAAGATCGATGGTGACTTGTCACGAGTGATGACAGATCCGAATTGCATTGCTGTCTCGGAATATATCAATAATTCAAAGTCACTGAATTTCAAGGTAGGAGATACCGTTACGCTCGCGATTGTCAAAAAGATCAACGAACCGATTTCTTACGATATGCCCGACAACAAATATATTCTCAGTCAACTCGTAAAACGTGCTGAATTTGACTATATCACAGTCGAGGTTGCCGCTATCGTTGATTCGGGAGATACCGATGACAGATATATGATTGCTATGGGTGACGAGTTGTTTTCTAAAGTTGTCAAGAAGAATATCTTAGCATCGAAAGCAAATATATACATAAACAATGATTTGACTTACGAGAATATAAATAGACTTCATTACGAAATCAGATCCGCAATTTCGACATTTGATCTGACAGAACTTATTGAGAATAATAGCGGAGTAGATAGCAATTCAGCACAAAAGAGTAGCGCTTCACCAATAGTATTCATTTGTTCGTTATTCATACTTTTGATCGCTCCCCCTGTATGGCTTTTCTCGCAATCGATGTTTGGAGCAAAGAGAAAGATAGAAAAGGAAATGCTTTCATCCTTCGGTGCAACAAATGAAGATCTCAGTAAGCTATATATCTTTTCTGGTGTTGCTCTTGCTGTTCCCGCAACGGTTGCAACAGTTCTTCTCGGATGGGGTGTGACGGAGTTTATTTATTGGCTGATAAACGAATTTTTAACATCCCTCGGTATGGGTGCTGACTTCAGATATCAGTATGAATTTTCACTTGCAGGTCTTGCGGTATGCATCATTGTTTCTGCCGTCAGCGCTATCCTTTCAACCTATATGCCGTATTTCAAATGGAAAAAAGAGCGCGAGCTTATCGCCAAGAAGCATTTTGGAGAGTGAGGAGTTAATTATGGAAGATAGAAAAGTAATTCTTAAAGCCGAAAATGTAATTAAACAGTATAAACAATACGATACAACCGTAACTGCCGTTAACCGCGCAAATGTTGAGATTTATGACGGTGAAATGGTTGCCATAATAGGCTCTTCGGGTTCTGGTAAGAGTACCTTCCTTCATATTTGTGCAGGACTGGACAGACCAAATTCGGGAAGAATATACGTCAGAGGTAATGATATAACTGCGATGTCATCAGACGAACTTGGCGTTTTCCGCGGTAACTATATGGGTATGGTATTCCAAAATCACAATCTCATTCCTCAGTTTACTGCTATGGAGAATATTCTGATACCGACACTTATGTGCAATAAACCCGAACATAGCTACGAGGAGCACTTCAAAAAGCTCGTTGCTACTCTGAATATTTATGACAGACTCCATCACCTGCCAAGCGAGCTTTCGGGTGGACAGCAACAAAGAGTTTCCATCGCTCGTGCACTCATTAATCGTCCGCAAATAGTTTTTGCCGATGAACCGACGGGTAACCTCGACCGCGCGAACGCCGATGAGGTTCTTGAGCTTCTTATCAAGACAAAGGAAGAGCTTGGACAGACTTTACTTATCGTAACTCACGATATGAAGATTGCAGAGAGAGCAGACAGAATCCTCGTTATGGACAATGGAAATCTTTCGCCTTACAGAAAATAATGATAAAACGCCCCGACTCCCAGAGTCAGGGCGTTTCTTGAATCCCAATGACATTACTACCCATTCACGCATTTCTTTGTCAATGGCTCCTGTCACGCTCAAAAGCGTAATATAGAAGACAACAATAATTATTCCGTGAAGTGTAAGAGAAAGCCACTCGGGAAGATTGGAAAACGTAAAGAGGCTGAAAATTGTTTGACAAATTCTCGATGTAATGATTAACAGAACTAAAGGAAGAACAAACCATTTGAATATTCTGAATTCAAAGGCACACCTTTTCGTAAGCTTTGCAGCAGAGAAAGCGAAGTTAACGATTTCTGCAATATATAAAACAGCTATGTATCCAATTATTCCGAATTTAGGAACTAACAAACGAACAAGGATTACAGAAATTGCCGCATCAACGATATTTACATTCATTGTATAAATTTGTTCGCCCATTCCTTTGAGTAGCGAATCGGTGACCGTGTCAAGATACATCAGCGGCATAAGCGGTGCGAGAATGTATATGAACTTTCCAACTTCTTGATTTGAGTATAAAACTTCGCCGAATTCTTTCGAGCATACGCCAAGTACTCCCACTCCGCAAAGTCCGAATATGACTGTCAATCTCCACACGCGTGATGTAATATATTCTATGTGACGCTTTTCTCCAACCGCTATACCTCCGGACACTTCAGGTACAAGTAGACCGGTGAATGAATATATTAAAGCGTAAGGGAATAACACAACCGGCAAAACCATTCCGGAGAGCATACCGTAACTTTCAAGCGCTGATGCAGCATCAAGTCCGAATTCACGCAAACCGAGAGGGATCAGAATGTGCTCAATTGTTGTAAGGCCCGAACGGATATACGCGCTGAACGCTATCGGAAGTGCTATTGAGAATATTTTTTTAGTTAGATTTCTTGTCTTATTGCTATTTAGGTCTATTATTGAGTGCTTTCTTCGTTCGAAGTAATAAAAAGCGCCATATACAGCAAACGAAAGCAACTCTGCAATCGCACTTCCGAGTACTATTGCAATACAAGCATACTCTACTCCAAGCGGCATAAGAGGAGTGAGCAAATACGCCACCCCGAATATCTTTATTGCTTGCTCTGTAACTTGAACAGCTGCGGATTTCCAAACCCGTCTGACAGCGGAAAAGTAGCCCGATAAAGCAGATGAAATTGAAATGGCGGGGAGTGAGATTGACATTATCCTCAAAGGATTTGTTGCTCTGGGATCATCAAGCCATAGTAATGAAATCGGTTTTGATAATGTAAATAGTAAGATTGCCGCAGCGGATCCAAAGGAGAGGGAATATATGATGCATTTACGCATTGCGGATTGTATCTCACACTGATCGTTACCCGCTTCAGCAACGCATCTTGTCGCGGCAAGATTGATACCCGATGTAGCAAGGGTCAAGGCAAATCCCCAAACATTGGTTACAAGAGAGTAAAGCCCCATAACTTCTGCGCCTACTCGATTGGATATATATACGTTATATCCGACCCCAACGGCACGCATTAAGACAGCTGAAAGAGTAAGGAGAAGTAAATTAAAGAAAAAAGTTTTGGCTCGGTTTTCTTTGCAATTGATCGACACTGTAATATCCTCCATTTGATAAAGAATATTCATCCGGTGAATGATAGATGATAACATTTTTTGTAAAAACTCTTTACAAACTCAATAAAAAATGATATAATAATCATATATTACGTTGCGAGGAGGTCGGAATAATGGACGGAGCAAAGAAATTTGTAATAACAGTAGCAAGACAGTACGGAAGCGGAGGACGCGAAATCGGTCTTCGACTTGGTGAGCTTCTTGGTGTCAAGGCGTACGATAAAGAGCTTATAACTATGGCGGCTCAGAAATCCGGTATGTCGAGTGATGTTCTCGACCACGTTGATGAAAAAGCAACAAGCAGTTTGCTTTATACCCTCGCTATGGGTTCGTCGTATTTCAATAGCGCGGCTCAAAATATGAATATCCCGATAAATGATAAGCTGTTTATGACTCAGTCTGAACTTATCCGTGAGATTGCCGAAGAGGATTCTTGCGTATTTGTAGGAAGATGCGCCGATTATGTTCTCCGAAAAGCAGAGAACAAGATCAGCATTTTCATATACGCACCGACTGATTTCAAGATCAAGCGTATCATCGAACGTCACGAGAGCATTGATGAAAAGGCGGCAAAGGATCTTTCGCAAAAGACCGACAAGCGCAGAATTAATTATTACAATTACTATACCGGAAAGAAATGGGGCTCACCCGAGAATTATCAGATTATGATCGACAGCTCCGTTCTCGGAATTGAGGGTACTGCACAAGCTCTTGCTGATATTATCAAGAGTAAGTATGGCATTTGATTATGAGATCACCGTTACAGATACTTGCTATTCCATACAGAATGGTTGATGGTAAACCGATTTATTGCCTGTTTCGCCGCTCAGACAGCGAATATTGGCAGTTTATTGCCGGCGGCGGGGAAGATAACGAAACACCAATCGAGGCAGTACGGCGTGAAATTCTCGAAGAAGGCGGCGTAAAAGCAGAGAACATTATTCAGCTGACTTCAATGTGCTATGTTCAGGTTGACATATTTCGCAATCGCCATCTTTACGGCTGGCCAAAAGATATGTATGTCGTTCCCGAATACGCCTTCGGTTTTGAATGCAATGACGAAATCCTTCTTTCGCATGAGCATACCGAATACGCCTGGCTTACATACGATGAAGCCCGCGCAAAGTGCAAATGGGATTCAAACAGAACAGCGCTTTATGAGTTGAATTGTATTTTGACAAATTGAAATTATGCCCCGATAGGTTTAGAATTTACCTGTCGGGGTTTTGATATAATTATTAGACCAAAAGAAAAGCACCGCATTGCGGTGCTTTCCTTTATGGTGGAGACAACTGGAATCGAACCAGTGACCCCTTGCATGTCAAGCAAGTACTCTAACCAGCTGAGCTATGCCTCCACGCGACTGACATATTATATCACATTTGAAATAAAAAAGCAACCCCTTTTTCAAAAATAATGAAAATTATTTTGAAAACTGTTGCTAATTTCATTTAAAAGCGAAATTATCCGTATAGTTGTAAAAAACTTTCCAAACGATATGTTGAAAAATGCGTATTACTATGATATAATTTACTCAACAAACGTACGGAGGTTTGATATGTTAATTGGAGATAAAATTAGGTCCTTACGTAAAAACAAGAATATAACTCAAACACAGTTAGCGGAGATACTTTCCGTATCTTCACAATCGGTGAGTAAATGGGAGAATCATTTGTCTGTTCCCGATATTACAGTTTTACCTGTAATTGCACGATACTTTGGTATAACAATGGACGAACTCTTTAATTACCGACTTGATGCTCTTAATTATAAAGAACGCTTTATAAGATTTATGGTTGATAACGGTATGCTACGTTTTGGTGATTTCAAATTGAAGAGCGGCAGAATTTCGCCATATTTAATTTATAGTGGTTATTATCGTATGGGAAGTCAGATTTCAAAGCTCGGAGAGTTTTATGCGGAATGTATACGAGAGCATAATATAGAATCGAACTGTCTTGTTGGAATCAATGATGCTGACATACCTCTTCTCATATCAACAAGTATGACGCTATTTAATAAATACGGGATTGATTCCGAATATATTATTGAGAAAAATAGCGTTTCAAAAGAATTGACATTGATAACAGATACGTTTACTTCAGGAACGTCGTTATGTTCCGCGCTTGAAAGCATAAACAAGCAAATTGGAAAATATCCATCCTATGTTGTTGTTTGTGTTGATAGAAAAGAAAGAACAGAAGAATCATCTGTTTCTGCAAAACACGCGATAGAAAGACGTTATGGTGTTAGAATACATCCCATTGTTGATCTGGATGACATTATCAGGGCTGTCAACAGTGGTGTGATATCTGCCGGAGAGTATTCGGAAAAACTTAATGAATATGCGGAAATATACAAAGGAGATTGATTTGTGAATTGTATTGACAGACTTATTGAAAACACGATAAAAACAAAGAATCCGACAGTTGTAGGACTTGATCCCGATATAATCAAGATCCCGGCGTGCTACAAGAACCAAGCAGCTGTAAGTGAACATCCGTTGGCTAAAGTCGCTGATGTGATATTGGATTTTAATCGCGATATAATCGATACGGTTTGCGATCTTGTTCCCGCCATTAAACCTCAAATTGCTTTTTATGAAAAGTACGGATCCTATGGAGTGGCGGCGTTTGAAAAGACAGTTGAGTATGCAAAAACAAAAGGTCTTGTAGTTATCGAGGATGCTAAACGCGGCGACATTGGTAATACCGCGAAAGCTTATGCGGACGCTCATCTTGGAGAGGTTGAGACGCTTGATGGTAGCTACGCGAAGTCCTTTGATGCGGATTTTTTAACGGTTAATCCCTACTTGGGCAGTGAGAGTTTGAAACCGTTTGTTGATGTATGCAGAGGATTTGGGAAGGGAATATTTGTTCTTGTTAAAACTTCGAATATCAGCTCTGGTGAGATTCAAGATGTTGTTACCAAAGATGGTAAAAGTATCAGTCAATTCATAGCAGAATACGTGAACACACAAGGCCATGCAAGTGTTGGCAGATACGGATATTCTTCCATAGGGGCTGTAGTTGGTGCAACTTATCCCGGAGAGGCTGTTGAGCTGAGAAAGAGTATGCCGCATAGTTATTTTCTTGTACCGGGTTATGGTGCTCAAGGCGGAGAAGCAGATGATATACTTCCGTGCTTCAATTCTGATGGATTAGGCGCGATAATTAATTCATCAAGAGGAATTTTATTCACTCATATGAATGATATTGAACGCAACAACTGCTGTAAAGAAATATATTTGAAAAGTGTAAGGCAAGCTGTAATTTCTATGAGAAATGATATATATCATACGCTGAAAAAAAAGTTTTGCTAATATGTTGTACTAAAAATAACCGATAGGATAATTGAGTCCTATCGGTTATTTTTTATAACTAATTACTGATTATCAATAACCGCAAGTCTGGGGGTTACAAGCAGACCTTCGGGCTTGAGTCTGTACTCATAGCACCATCTGTCGCCGTCTGTACGCCATGCGGTGGGACCCGGGTAAGAAAGTGTCGGGTCGGAACAATGGAGATGTGAGAATGCGTTTGTACGGTTGATATAGAGAGTTGCCTGTACGGTATGCTTGCCCTTGGAGAGATTGTTGCGGGTGACAACGTAGGGAGCAAATGCACCGATGGTGGGCTCATCTCCGTCAACAGAAACCGAATAGAGAGCCGCGCGGTACTGGTGAAGTCTTATCTCGATTCCGTTGCCTTCAACTTCGTTATCGATGTCAAACTCATAAGTCAGCTTGCCGCTGTAGAAGGGAAGTCCCTGAGTAGTGATCGAATCGAAACCGAGCGTTTCAGGAAGTTTGGTAATGGTCTTCTTCATACCATCAACATGAACGCCGAATTCGCCAAGCAGATAACACCACTCGGTAGCGGTTCTGTGTCCGAAGGGTTGAACGATGATCAGTTCAGAAGTGCCTGCGGGAATAGTGGGCATTGCAACGGTCTTGATAGATTTGTCGGTAAAGTAGCCCATAACTACAGATGGAACTTCAACTCCGTTGAAAGTGATTTTGCTAGCCTCTGCCATCTCAAGTGCAAGCGATGCGCCGTTTACTTCAATCTCGCTGTTGATCTTGAAGCGGAGTGTGATGGTGTGCTCGGGCGGTATAGCGGGCAGGCACCAAGGCTGATTTGCGCTTCCGCCCCAAGGTTCCCAACCAAGTTTGCGTCGGCAAGCTGAATCGGCGCGGAGAATCTCTTCTTCGCCGTTGAATTCTTCACCGTCAAGAGAGTATTCAGCCATATCAAGGAGCAGAGCATTGGGCTCTCCGAGAGTGAATCTCGCCTCGCTGATGATCTGTCTGGGCTGCTGAATGAGTTTTGCTTTCTTCTTGGCTTCAACTTCGGGAGCGATCGCATCGGGATTGGGATCAAGCTTCAAAAGGATGCTGTCGTGTGCCCAAAGAGCATAGTCAATAACGGTATTACCGCCGATGTACGTGCAAGCGATGGGGGTAATAGTTCCGTCAAGGGTGTTATAAAGTGTGGGAGTCCAAAGACCGCGAACAGTGATCTTAACTGCCTGCTTCGAGGAGCAATCGTCGTTGGGCGAGGGCTTACCTTGTGCTACGAAGAGCCACATCGAGTCGCCGTCTTTGCGGATATGATGAACGAGATTTTCGGAATAATAGCCGTTGGAATTGCGGATATCGATAGTTCTGTAAGCATCGAGCTCGCGAAGAAGGTCTGTTCTTGTGAACTCGATATGTGTTGCCTTTTCGCAGAGTTTTACTCCCTTATCGGATGCAGCCGCGTCAACGTACTTGGGTGCGTTGCCCATAAATACGAGTTTACCGCCGTTTGACGCGAATTCTTCAAGAAGCTTAAGGGTGGTTGATCTGATGGTTTCGCAAGCGGGAACGATGATAACGTCGTAAGCCATCTTTCCGACCTTGATCGGATTTTCGCCCTTTTCGCAAAGTGCGGGTAGGAGTGATTCGCTGATATAATCAAAGTCGATTGAGCCGAAGAGAAGCCAATTTGTAACGTCTTCGAAGCACTTATCAAGCTTCTGACGCTCAAGCGCTGTCTGAGAGGAAGGTCCCCAATGTACCCAGAGGGATTCTACTGGATGAATAACACCAACCTTGATATTGGGTGTGCCGCGCACGAGAGCGGTGTTTACTCTTGCAAAGTGATCTTCGATGTAGGAGTATTTGTCAAACCAAGGTGACTGATAGCTGATGGTTGCGGGATAGTCGCGCTTTGCTTCGCCTTCCATTGAAACCCAGGAAAGATGAGGGACACGGAGGGTGATACCTAATGCAGCTTGCCAGTCGCCCTGCATCTTATGTCCTCTGAAATCATAATCCCAACCGGTTACTCCGTAAAGCTCACTCATAACGCCTTCTCGACCGTACTGGTGAGCGACGGACGATGCCTGCTTTGCGGTAGAATACTCATATCTGTTTGCAAGCATATCGATTCCGGGGATTTCGAAAGCACGGAGTGAACGCATAGCTTCTCCCACTGCCATTGTCTGCGAATCGAGAGTCGGCTCCTTCATCATGTGACCTGTAAGAGCAATGCCGTTGTTCTTACACCAGTTGCCGATGTTATCCGCAAAGCTTGTAGCAAAACGTTCGCAAGCGTGGTCGTGATAGAAATATCTGATCTGAGAAACGCCGTCGGAAAGCTCCCAAATGAGCTCGGGAAGATGATCAACGAGCGACTGACCATAGGTAGCCTTAAAGGTATCCTCGAGATCAGGAGTCCAGGGGAGCGTTACGTCGACTTCTGATTCCGCAAAGGGAAGTGTTTTCTTGTGAGTAAACTGAGGCTCGTCTGTGAAGATCGAAGGAACGGTATCTCCGAACATATCTCCGATACATTCTTTATATCTTTCGTGTGTGATCTCTATAAACTTGTCGATGGCGGCCTTGTTCATTGTGTCAACGTATGTATATCCGTTGTATCTTCCCGCCTCGTGGGGTGACTCGTTGTACGCGTACCAAACCTTACCTTCAGCGGTGTTTTCATCGTCTATCTTCTTGTAAGAAGCAAGTTTACCCTCTTCATTGAGAATTATATCATATTTGCCGATAAGTTTTCCTCTG
>JAGBRZ010000253.1 GCA_017632155.1 Clostridia bacterium | reverse complement strand
TTTGACGTGCACGGCGGTCTTAAGACGGCAACCGAGGTCGTATCAGAGAACAGCAAGACATATAAGACCGTTAAAAACTTTCAGCATCAGATCACGCCGGCAATAAAGGAGAACATAGACGCCATAATAGAGGTATCAAGCCTTTATGATGTAGTCTGGGAAGGTAAGAGCATCAGGGAGCTTGCACGGGGCGGATATGACGTTACAGTAACCCTTGACGACGGAGTAACACAGGACAGACAGACAAACATAAACGAGGGGCTTACATTGGTAGGCGCCGGGCTCATGAGCAAGTACACGTTTTTGACGGATCCGAAGTACGGGCAGAACCTGACAGAGGAAGATGCATTGGCAGAGTTAAAGCGCATCAAGGAGGAGGGCGCAGTAAGCCTGCCGCAGCTTGACATAATGGACTATAACGGCGCGGAGTAACGAGGAGATAATATGGCACAGTTGACACCCAAAGACATATTGGAGATATCGGAGCCAATAGAGGCCATATATCAACAGACAGTAGACGAGCTGTTAATAAACATAGCGCATCATTTTGAGATATCAGGCTGGGAGCGGACCCGATACTGGGAGATAAAAAAGCTATCGGAGATGGGAGCGCTTACGGAAGAATCAGCGCGGATTATAGCGCAAAACACCGGGAGGGTTCCCGAGGAGATCCAAAAGGCGTTTTTACAGGTAGCGGAAAAAGCCTGTATGGATATTGACCCACAGTTAAGGGCGGCAGCCGAAAAAGGGATCCTGCAGGACCCGGGAACGACGCCGACAACATCAGTATTGATGCGGGACAGTATACGGTCATATGTGGCACAGGCACAGGACACGCTAAACATGGTTAATACGACCATGCTGCAGAGTACGCGGGAAGCATACCTGAGAGGCATTACAACGGCCGTAAATGAGGCGCAGTTACAGGAAACCAAGCAAGCATTAGAGACGCAAGCCTTTAACGTCGTAACGGGCGCGGAAACGCGCACAAGGGCTATCAGAAAAGCCATGAACCAGCTCGCGGCAACCGGCATAACGGGATTCTATGACAGAGCCGGTCGGGCATGGCACGCGGAAGCATACGCGGCAATGGTAGTAAGAACGACGGCACACAACGCAGCTATCGAGGCCATAAAAACACGTCAACAGGAGTTTGGCGGCGGCGATATCTTCCAAGTATCGACGCATCCGGGAGCACGGCCTTTGTGTTATCCATATCAGGGCCTGTTTTTCAGCTGGTCGGGAGACGGTACCTTCGTTGACGGAGCAGGGCAGACGCACACATATGAAGATATCAGCCAGTCATCATACGGAGAGGCGGCTGGGTTATTCGGTATTAACTGCGGTCATCATCCTATCCCGATGATACCCGGCTTTAGTTATCCACAGGACGGACCCACGCAGAGCAAAGAAGAAAACGACAAGGAATACAAAGAGAGCCAAGAACAGCGCCAGTATGAACGCGACATAAGGGAAGCCAAACGGGATCTGGAGATAGCAAAAGCAACAGGCGACGAGGAAGCAATAAAAGCCGCCAAGCAGAAGGTCGCACAGGAACAGGCCAAGATCAGGGAATACACCAAGGAAACCGGCAGGGCGAGACGTTACGATAGAGAACAGATACCGGGCGGCAAGGAATATGAGGGATACAAAGGCTATCGGCAGATGCGCAATAGCGATATACCTGTAACCGGTGGCGGCAAAGCGACAGAGACCGCAAAGAAAGCCGCAGAAAAAGCTGCACAGGCAACAGAAGCAGCTAAGCAATACCAATCAGCATTTACACCGGCCAAGGATTTAAAAAAGGCGGAGGCATTCGCAGAGCGCTTTACAGATAAAAAGCGGTTTGGAGCCGTCGGCATATCATACAAGGGCGTTGATGTTGAGGTCGCAAATATTGTCAACAAAACAGTATCTGACTTTTTTGATAGATACAATGTTGAAAAATTCGGCGGCGTAATAGCACCGGCAGGAAACACCAAGCTGGGCAAATTATTACAGGGAGCAACCGCAGGTTATAACCCAATAACACATAGCCTATTATTAAACCGAACTGACCTTAAGAATATTAAGACGGCCACAGAATCAATATTAGAGAACAAGAAAGCCGTTGCAGACTTCTTGGCAAATCCAGACAAGTATGATTTAAGTAAAATGTCAAATTTAGGGCGCAAAGTATTTGAGGCGTCGAAGGTTAGCGGACGTGGCACGGTTCCAGAAAACCTGCAAGAAGCAATCTGGCACGAGATGGGGCACGCGTTAGAAAAACCTTTAAGAAGCCTTAGCAACTATGATGAGCTCCGGGCACGCATGGGCGAATATGCCGAACGCGTTTCGGGCTATTCAACAACAGCTTGGGGCGAATATGTGGCGGAGAGTTTTACATCATACCAAAAGGGCGAGCTTGTAGCAGATCCTTTGTTGATAGACGCATTTAAGGCGTTAGAGAGGATACTTTGATGGATGAGTGGTATTTGGATGATTTTAAAATATTGCAGGCAGAGCTGGACAAGGCTAAAAAAGATACCGGCCCTGCAGCAGATAACCAAAAGGAGGACAAAGATGGCTTGTAAACACGACATATCACTGTTAATCGGTACGGCCGACGGGATCCGGTGCAAGGGATGCGGGCAGGTATTCAAACAGATGCCTGGGCAGACCGTAGAGGTCAAGGCACCTGCAGAGACAGCACCCGAGGAACCAAAAAAGGAACCGGCAAAGAAAACCACAAAGGGAGGTAAAAAGTAAATGGACGAGAACATAACACCACAGGAAAAAGAAGCGTATTCGATAGCAGATCAGATACACTCAGCGGCGCGCATTATGGAGCAGGCGATCATAAATGAGGATGCCGAATCCAAAAAGGCGTTAAGGAATGCGGCCAAGGTATTAATTGATTCAGCGCTTAAGAGGTTCGACGAGAGCATAGGCACTGCAATTTTGGAGGACGATGATGAATAGAGTTATATTTGAGAAAGCGTTTGATGTTGATAAAAAATATGTTGAAATATGCGGCACATCATGCGATACAAAGCCCACCGAGGGCATTGTAACAGGCTCAACATATAAGGAGGTCGACACCGGCCATACATTTATGTTTGACGAGACAACAAACGCATGGTATGACAGCGCAAACGCCAGCAAGACCCTGATAACAGCCGCAACCGTGACATTAGGGTCCGCGTTAAGCTATACCGGTGAGGAGTTAACACAGGCGGTTTCAAGTGTCAAAATCGGTTCAACAACGTTATCATCCGGCACCGATTACAAGATCGAAAACAACAAAGCCACACTGCCCGGCACATATACCATGTATATAATTGGTATTGGATCATATGCGGGCATTATCGCGCAGGAATTTACAGTATCCAAGGGAGCCGGGTCCGTTAGCGTGGATCCATCAACATTGACCTTGACTGCAGATGGTGACGCAGGTACCGCAACGATAAGCGTTACCGGCGACGGTGAGGTGAGCGTATCAAGCAGCGCAGAGGATAAGGCGACCGCAGAGCTTGATGGCACAACCGTTACCGTGACACCCATAGCAGAGGGCTCCGCAACCGTAACGGTTACATTGGCAGCCAGTGATTTGTATACCGGCGACACGGCAACCATAGCGGTTACAGTTGAGGCGGCAGAGGATCCTGACCCGACGCCGTAACATAGGCCAAATATAAATATTGGTAATTTAAAAGTCGATATTTGCGATTTTTTCGCAGAATCGGCTTTTTGATTGCATAAAATCCGCGAGGCATGAGCGTAACGGGGCCAATTCGCGCGAACCTTAAGAGCGCGTAACAAAGGAGGAAATATGGCGTTTAGTAGAAAGTTTTTGTTAGACAACGGAGTACCCGAGGACAAGGTCGACGTGATTCTGGCGGAGCGCAACCGAACACTTAACGACTACGTACCCAAGGGAGATGTACAGGCGCAGATTGAGAAAGCCGTAGAAGCGGCGAAGGGAGAACCACAGCAGGTCAATGTATTAGAGACGCCCGAGTATCAGGAATTGCTGAGCAAGTCACAGAAGCTCGAGGCATTCCAGACAGACGACTTCAAGGACGTTAAGCAGCCGTACAAGGACATTGTTTGGGGAAAACTTGACCACGCAGAAAAGCACAAACCATATGCAGAGCAGATGACAGAGTTGAAAGAGACAATGCCTGATCTGTTCGTAACACAGGAAGAACCACCAAAGCCGAATTTTGGAACCGCACCCAAGGGCGCAGCGCCCACAGGAAACGCGGGCCCTTCATTTAACGACGTTTGGGGATTCGGTCCTGCAAAATCATAAGTTTAGGAGGAAAAAATAATGCCGAATTTGAATTATGCAGCACAGTACGGCCGCGAATTGGCCAACGCGTATCCTTATCTGTCATATTATGGCGATCTGTGGAACGCGGGAGAATCACAGAGATTTAAGCCCCTGCAGGGCAAGACGGTTTATATTCCGTCGCTTAAGACAACCGGCGCAAGAGCCGCAAACAGAGACCAGATAACCGGTACATTTAACCGCAACTTCCAGAACGACTGGGAGAGCCACGAGCTGCAGATGGACCGCGAATGGGATACACTCGTAGATCCACTCGACATCATGGAGACCAACGAGGTCGCAACTATCGCAAACGTAACCAAGACCTTCAACCAGTTCCAGAAGGTACCGGAGCAGGATGCATACATGTCAAGTAAGCTGGCAGAATTTGCCGGCGCGTTTGGCGGTATCGATTCAACCTCTATCAGCGCAGCAAACATCCTTACGCTGTGGGATAACGCCCTCGCGTACATGACCGACCAGAGGGTTAACCGTGACCGCGTACGCTGTAAGGTAATACCGGCAATCTACAAGCTCCTTAAGGAAGCAACCGGGCTTACAAGGTTTATCGAGGTTACGGCAGGCATCCGCAACGTGGATCGCAACGTAGCAAAGCTCGACGGCGTGTTAATAGAGGAGATCCCCAGCGACCTTATGAAGTCATCATACGACTTTACACAGGGCTGGGTTCCGGGCGTAAGCGCATCACAGATCGGTATGCTTCTGTATGATAGCATGAGCATAGCAGCGCCTATAATCTATGATACCGCTATGATCAGCGCACCGACCGCACAGAGCAAGGGCAAGTACCTGTACTACGAGCGTTATTACTACGACGTATTCTGCCTCATGATGAGACAGGCAGGTATATTCGCATTCATGAGCGCACCTTCGCTCGGAGTAGTAGTTGTTACATCCATAGCCGGTACCGAAGCAAGCGGAGATACCGTAGTATCCTTCGCTGGCGATCAGTTCCTGAAGGGCGGAACCGTAGCAGACGGCCTTGACGTATACTATACATCAGGTCAGGACACGGCGGTATCGCTCACATACGGCGCAGAGCTTACCGGGGGTGCGACATGGGTTAAGGCAGCGGGCAACAATGTAACTATCGCAAGCCAGACAAGCGGCAAGTACGTAACCGTAGCACTTGTAAACCGCGAGACCGGCCTTGTAGTAGCGGGCGGCAACGCAGTAATCGTAGCAAAGGCTTAAGGAGGGCGCACACATGGGGCTTGTATCCAAAGATTTTTACAATAACGTATATTACGGCGAGCCCATAAGCGACACCGACTTCCCCAAGTATGAAGCAAGGGCCGAGGACATGATCCTCGGCCTGATTCATAGAAACGCGCAGCAAGTAAGCGCATTAAGCGAGGATCTGCAAACGGCAATCAAAAAGGCCATATGCGCACAGATGGATTACTTTTTTGAGTATGGGCTGGGCGTATCCGTTTACGGTAAAGAGGCGGGCGGAGGTTTTACCGTCGGCAAAGTATCTGTCAATAACGGATCCGCAAGCAAAGCCGCAACAGGAGCCCGGAGCATGATTGCACCGGCAGTTTATGTATATTTGGAGCAGACAGGGCTTATCAATCCGTCAGTCGAGACGGCACCGGAGCCGTGGCCTGCAACGCGGGGGTGGTTTTAATGGGACTTGCACCAATACCAAGCAGGATGCTGCATGATTCAGTTACCCTAAAGGTAGTAAACGGCATGGACCGTTACCAAGAAAAGACCTACGACGACTATTTTATAGCAAACGTGCACCTGCAGAATGAGGAGGACACGCGGAAGCTGGCCAACGATACGGAGGTACAGCTTAAGGCGATCCTTTTTATTGATACGCGCAGGAGCAACCCGCCAGATGTAGACATAAACGCACTGCAGATGCAGAGCCTTGAAAAAGGCGACACCATGCGGGCGCTTGTATATGACGCAAGCGGCAACCTGTCGGGAGACTTTGCGGTGCTAAGCGTTGACGGATGCCCGGACGTACCGGCGACGAGGGTCCACCATTGGGAGCTCGGCCTGATATGAGGTTGTAACATGGCAGTAATAGTAAAGACCAACAAGCAGAAATGGCACGAGGTTGTTAACAACGCCTCGGAAACAGCGACTTACGCATTGGCAGAGCAGATGCTGCAGGATAGCGAAAAGTTTGTACCATACAGCGGCGGCTCGGTACAGTCAGCAGGAAACCTGCGGGAGCGCGGACACGTCGTTAAAGGCGAATCAGGCGTGATGTATCTTGTATGGGATACGGTATACGCCCTGTATCAGTGGTTCGGCGTCAGGCGCGACGGATCCCACCCGGTAAAGCATTACACGACACCGGGAACGGGTAAGCTGTGGGTGGAAAAGGCAAAGGCGCAGTACAAGAGCAGATGGGATGAGATAGCGCAAAAAGCGTTCACAAAGGGTATGAAATAATGAGTTTTATTGATGATATGCTGGAAAATATAACGCAGTTAGCAGAGGAGACGGAGCCATACGCGGACATAGTATACGGTTCAGACCCGCCAATAAACGGAATATGTATGATTCCTTCTGGCGGTATGCCAACAGATACGTTTTTTGACAAAGGGCAAGTAGTAAGGATGCCTATACTATTAAATGGCAAAAACAAGGATCAGCAGTTATTGATTGATACGCTATGCAACATCCACGCAGCATTAACAAAGCTAAAGGATTACTCGCAATTAAGCACGGAGGCGATACAGGTTATTAATATATCGTCCTTAACCCTGCCGACGATCATAGGCAGGGAGCAAAACAAACAATGGATATGCGGCTCGACTTTGGAAGTATCCTTCTATTGGCGGGCGGTTGATTTTTTTAACATAAATATTTAAGGAGGTAGCACAATGTCAACAGCATCAGATGTGGCTAATTATGTAAAGCCTGAGATCGTGCCGGTGTATAAGTACAAGGCAGAAATTGACATAACGCCCAAGGGTGCCACAAGGACATGGGCGGAGTTATGCGCTGGCTTTAACAACATAACCGAGGCCATGAACGAGACCATACAGCAGTATTTTTTCCTGTGTGGATCCGGGCACGCCGTAAACTATGTAACCGGCATGGCCCCGAGCATGACACTTGCGGGCGTAAGGGTTATCGGAGACACCGCGCAGGATTACCTGTTCTCTAAGAAGTACACCCTTATGAGCACGCGTGATACGCACTTTAGGATCACACGCACGGCAGAGGACGGCACAAAAAGCGTGATCAGCGCGAACGTGACCTTCTGCAACATGTCGGATATCAGCGGCGGCACGACAGACGGCTCGGCGATCAGCGTTGAAATAAGATTCAACGGCGAACCCTACCTTGGCGACGCATGGAGCGGAGCGGCGGTTAGTTATGTGGTAACACAGAACCTGACCGGCTGCACGTCAAGTTATACCGGGGCGACCGTAGTAGGCGGAACAGCCCTTAACGCAACACTCACAGCCGACGCAGATTACACGCTGTCAGATAGCGGCGTAGTGGTTACGATGGGCGGGGTAGATATCACGGCTGAGGTATTATCAAGCGGCGTGATATCGATTGCAGCAGTAACAGGGGACGTAGTTATAAACGCGGTAGCGGTTCCCGACTAAGCAACAGCAAACACAACAAGGTATATGCACGGGAGGGGCCTTTAGGGGCTCCTCTCCGTGTGTATATAGATTAAAAGGAGAGGAGCACAAAAAATATGGCTTACAAGATCACCAGAAACCGTATAGTTGAGGAATTGGAAATAGAGGACAACGGCAAGACGTTGTTATTAAACGTGGATATAAACGTAGACAGCATCCTGCATAACTACAATATCGCACAGGTAGCAATGCACACAGCGGCGCAGGAAGCCAAAGCGGCAGCTAATAACAAGGACCTGCAGAAAGCAGAGGAGAAGATGGGCGAAGCCGTGCTGTCATTATTTGAGATCATATTCGGCGAGGAACAGACCAAGCAGATCATAGAATTTTACGACAACAGAGTTACTGAAATGCTGGGAGATGTGGCGCCGTTTATCAATGATGTTGTCACGCCAAAGATACAGGAAGCACAGCAGAGGATACAGGAAAGATATAAACAGGTTAACCGCGGGCGTGGGTTCCGAAGATGAAACCATATGAGCAGTTACCGGAGCAAGTCGAATATGAGGGGACGGTGTACAGCCTTAACCTTGCATATTCAGTTTTTTTTGCGGTCGCGGACGTACTAAAGGATGACCGCTTGTTACAGGCGCAGAAAATCGAAACGGCTTTGGATATGTTTATCACGGAGCCGCACCCGGTAAGCGTGGAGCTATTGACGGCAATATATGACCTGCTTAAGGACGACCGGCCAAAATATGACGGGCCCTCGTACATGGATATCGAGCAGGACTGGCCGTATATATGCGCGGGCTTTATGCAAACATACGGGATAGATCTATACAGCGACAAAGATATACACATCCTAAGATGGCAAGCCCTTTTACAAGGACTGCCGAAGGATACAAAGTTAGTTGATATTATCGGCATCAGGTCAGCAGAGATGCCAGAGCCTAACAAGCACAACGCGAAGCAGATCGCGGAGCTGTCAAGGCTAAAGACCATGTATGCGCTGAGGGGCACAGGCAAGGACTTTCAGAACGGGCTGGCCAGCTTGTTTGAGATATTACAGGCAAAGGCCACGCAATAAGGGGTACATAAGATGGCAGAGGTAGGCGAGGTTAAATACAAAGTCGTTGCGGACGACTCTGATCTTGATTCCCAGATAAGCAAAACCGAGGGTAAATTAACGTCAAAGTTTGGCGGCGTTGCGGGCACCATAGGAAAGATAGTAACCGGTGCCGTAGTAGCAGGCACGGCGGCCGTGGGAGCGTTTGCCAAGTCGTCGGTTGACGCCGGGATGCAGTTTGACTCGAGTATGTCACAGGTTGCGGCGACCATGGGAAAGACGGTCGACGAGATACAGGACCTGCGGGACTTCGCGCAGGAGATGGGGTCAAAAACCGCATTCAGCGCAACAGAGGCGGCGGACGCATTAAACTACATGGCCCTTGCGGGCTATGATTCGCAAAAGTCAATGGAGATGCTGCCAAACGTATTAAACCTTGCGGCAGCAGGCGGCATGGAATTAGCCAGAGCCTCGGACATGATCACCGATTCACAGAGCGCGCTGGGCTTAAACATGCAGCAAACCAACACGCTCGTTGACCAGATGGCGGCGGCGGCTTCTAAAAGTAATACAAGCGTTGAACAGTTAGGCGACGCCATACTGACGGTCGGAGGTACAGCAAAGAACCTCGCCGGCGGCACTACGGAGTTATCAACCGCACTCGGCCTATTGGCAGATAACGGCATAAAGGGATCCGAGGGCGGCACGGCCTTACGTAATATCATCCTGTCGTTATCAGCGCCCACAGATAAGGCAGCTAAGCAGTTAAAAAGCCTCGGCATAGAAGCGTTTGATGCAAACGGAAACATGAAGCCCTTGGAAGATATAATGGGGCAGTTCAATAAATCCCTTGGCAATTTGACGCAGGAAGAAAAGACACAGGCCCTTAACAACATATTCAACAAGGTCGATTTAAAATCCGTTAACGCGCTGCTTGCTACATCCACAGAGAGATGGGGCGAGCTATCGGGAGCCATTGAGGATTCACAGGGCGCAGCCGAGAAGATGGCCAATACTCAGCTTGATAATTTGGCCGGTGATATAACCCTGTTCCAGTCAGCGCTCGAGGGTGCAAAGATAGCGGTATCTGACGGCCTGACACCCACGCTGCGGGAGTTTGTGCAGTTTGGCACCGACGGTCTATCCCAGATCACGGACGCATTTAAGGCGGACGGCTTGGAAGGAGCCATGGACGCATTCGGCGGCATTCTGTCGGACGGTCTGGCAATGATAATCGAGAAGCTGCCGGCGTTTGTTGACGCGGGCATAAAGCTAATCGAGGCATTGATAAACGGGATCATTGATAACTTACCGCTTATCATTGATTCGGCGTTGCAAATTACAATGACGTTGTTAACCGCGTTGCTTGATAACCTTCCAAAGCTATTGGACGCAGGACTGCAGATAATCGTACAGTTAGCCCTCGGCATTGCGGAAGCGTTACCGGAGCTTGTGCCGGCGATAGTTGACTGCGTGCTGGAAATCGTAGACGTATTGATAGAAAATGCGCCCTTGTTATTGGATGCGGCAATGGCCCTTATCAAAGGATTGGCGGAGGGGCTTATTGAAGCATTACCGCAACTCATAGAACGTTTGCCGGAAATCATAGAAGCCATGGTTAGCTTTTTGATAGAGAATATACCGGCAATATTGGAATTTGCTATCGAGTTAATGATCCAGCTTGCGGCGGCGTTAATTGAGAATATCCCGACATTGATTGCGGCCCTGCCCGAAATAATCATGGCATTGGTTAAGGGGCTGTTAGAGGGCCTAACAAAGATAAACGAAGTCGGCGCCGAATTTGTGAGCGGACTCTGGGAAGGAATAAAGGGAGCATGGGGCAAGCTCGTTGATAACGTAACGAGCCTTGGAAAGAAACTGGTCGACAAAGTAAAGGGATTTTTCGAGATAGGGTCCCCTTCCAAAGTATTTAAGAATCAGGTGGGCCGCTGGATCCCGGAAGGTATCGCGGAAGGTATCGACGAAACAGCCGACGACGCAACAAAGAGCGCCGAGAGCATGGTTGACCAAGTAATGCGGACCGTTAACGGCAGTTTTAATACAGATATTAACTTTAATATGCCTGACATAGCAGGATACGCTAAAGATTTATCGGCATCCATGACGCAGACAAATAATATACAGATCGAGGTCCCGCTGACGGTAGACGGCCGCGAGATAGCAAGAGCCTCGGCATGGTACATGAACGAGCAGTTAGCATGGGAGAGCAGAGGATGATCACGGAAAAAGATATAAAAAATGCCACTATGCACATTAACGATATAGATATATACGATTACGGCGTATTGCTGGAATCCTTCAAAGTAAGCGGTACACAGGTTATTAACACGATATATCAGGGGCTTAACCGCACAAATTTTAATCTTCTTGCCAATGAACGGTACATGAGGGATATCAGCGTATCATTGTTTTTTACGGCACCGACGCGGCGGGAATTATCCCTTAAAAAGTCAACGATTGACAACATGCTGAACGGCAAGGTTGAGCTGTCATTGCCTGACGACTTTATATATTCAGCGTACATGGAGAGTTCCGGGGAGGAGCAGATATTAGGTGTAGAGAATAACCAAGTTATAGCCTTGTGCGCCTATACATTTAAGGGCATCAGGCATGATCCGCTCGAAACGATATCAGATAATACAGTTATATGTAAATCAACCGTACCCAGAACAGACTGCCGGCTGACATGCACCGCAAGCCAAAACCGATCACGTCTTGTTATCGGAACGGTGACTATTACGAACGTGAGCAAGGATGACGTGCTGGTTGTTGATGGCATAACCGGAAGGATCCTGCAGAACGGAACGCCATGTGCCGGTAATATGACATTTCAGAATTTTCCGTATCTTGAACCGGGATTAAACATTATTGATTGCGTAGAAGATTTGACTATTGAATACTATCCCACGTATTAAGGAGCCAAGATGCTTACTTTATATCATAACGGGCAGCAGCATCCGATACAAAACACAGAATACTATATACGCGAGCTTGCGAACGGGCTTGATGAAGTTATTTTTAATATATCCATATGGGATCCTATTTACGCGATCATAACCGAGGAGGAGACCATACAGGACAGAGGCGGGCAGAGTTATCTGGTAAAGCAGATAGACGCAGGCGGACAGACAGCAAAGATTGTATGCCAACTTGATGTTGACGCATGGAAAGCCACAGCGACGGTCAATTATAAGCTCGAAAACGCAACGGTAGCGCAGCAGATAAACGCTATCAAGCCCACAGGATGGACCGTGACCGACTTAAGCGGTAACACAGACCAAAAGACCATTAAGGGAAATGTAACGCCCTACGACGTATGTTTATTGTGCAAGGATACATACGACGTGTATATACGGTGGGACAACGCAAACAAGGTTTGTACCATAGATAGCAAGGCACTTAAAGCGCCCGTGGGCGCGTTTGCGACCCGGGAGCTGAACCTTAAGGAGATAAACTACAAGGGCAAGAGCAATGATATAGTAACGCGCTTGTATGCGTACGGCAAAGACGGCCTGACGTTTGCAGATATAAACGACGGCAAGGAGTACGTAGACAACAACACCTATACCAGCCGCATAATTTGTGCGGTATGGACGGACGAGCGCTACACGGTAGCGCAGAACCTATTAGACGACGCACGGGCAAAGCTGGCCAAAATGGCCATGCCGTCGCGATCCTATAACTGTTCTATCGTAGATCTTAAGGCCGTGGACCCGACGACATACAGCAACCTTGGTTTTGAGTTATACAGCACAGCAACCCTGATTGATGATGTTAAGCAAACATCCGTCAACTATCAGGTCGTAGAGCGTGATATATACCCGTATCACCCGGATAGGAACAATATCATATTTGACAATCCGCCCGAGAAGATAACCGAGGAAATAAAAGACGTTACGGAAGCCATCAACGATCCTGACAGCCCGCTTTATGACAACGTGCAGTCTAAGATTGATGAAGCCGTGGATGGTATAGAAAACCAGCTTGACGACAAGCAGAATTTTATTGATACTGATATATTGACCCCGCCTACATGGGAGGGAGAAGCAGGTGACATAGTTTTAAGTATCGGCAACAACCCGCGGCATGTATACCGGTATGAAAACACCGGGCAGCAAAGTGAATGGGTAGAGATTAATTTTGACAATCGAATAACCTTTACTGATACCGACAACATTACACCGGGGCAGACCCCGCTTGAAACCGGGCATATAATTTTTGTTTATGAATAAAGTATGGCAAGAAAAATATACGAGGGTGTAAACGATATAGCCCGTAAAACGATAAGTGCATACGGAGGAGTAGACAACGCAGCCCGTAAATTAATAAAAGGGTATATAGGTGTAAACAATAAAGCCCGTTTATTTTGGGCTATGTTTAAACCTATCCCGAACGACGTTGATTATATAGACATACATACGCTGCCTATAAAATTGGTATACGAGGATGGCGAAGTTATAGACATTACCGGCATTGTGGTATATGGATATGATAACAATGATAACTTTGTACGGCAGATACCGTTTGAATCATTGTTACATACGCCGGTAGCATCACCACATACTGGAATAACGGCAAATTGTGATCCGAGCGTAACCGGAAGTTCAAACGCGATCGTATCACAGGCGGGTGCGGTTATATCAACGTTTACCGGTAACAGATCACCGGTTACAAAATTAAACAGTGGAGACGCGGCCTGTTTGATAGGCAAAAATGTAATGGGAACAGGGTGGGGCGGTAATTGGTGCGAATTTTTTGGTATATCCGATGTCCAAAGCGCAGCAATTATTAATATGCCGACTCAGGGTGCAGGAGCAGGCAAGGCGACGATTAATAATATTGATTATTACGTATCAGGGCCTGCCAGTAATGCGTCATGGGGCGGAGCCACGCCGAACACCATTACAAACCCATTAGACCTGCCGGTGATAAGTGACAAGCAGTTAAATTATCCCAACGGATCAATGACGATAGCACAGATTAAATTTATAATACGTTATACAAATATATTGTGGGTGGGCGGAGCAGTAACCGTTTACACATACCGAGAAGATGGCAAGGAGCTTCACTGCCAATACGGAATAACAGTAAATTAAAGAGCTAACCCAGCTCTTTTTTAATGCAACACAACACCATGAAAGGAGCAGCACAAAAATGATTCAACAGACATTTAATTTGAATCTGATCCCGGAAAGTGCACCGGTCATTGTACGTGTGAATCAGTACGACACCGGCACCGGCAGGCTTGTATTTAAACTGTACAAAGGTTCAAGCGAATACACGCCCGGGGCAGGAGCGACAGCCATCATACAGGGCACAAAACCTGATATGCACGGATTCGCGTATGATGCCACCATTAGCGGATCAACCGTAACAGCAAACTTAACACAGCAGATGTCTGCAGTTTACGGCAACACCAGAGCGCAGATCGTAGTTACAGAGAGTAACGGAAAGACCGGTTCATTTGCATTTACGCTTAAGGTACAGCAGAGCGCCCTGGAGGACGATACCGACATATCAGACACGGAGCTTCCCGCGCTTATTGACCTCGCGGAAGCAAACGCAGAACGGGCAGAGGCAGCCGTAGAGCATTACCCCTATATTAATAGCCAAAACGACCATTGGATGGTATGGGACGTTGAAAACGAGGAGTGGGTCGATACCGGAGTAAATGCAGGCGGCGAAGGGGCGGACATTGCAAACAGCATAGCCCCGACCGAATCAGATGCCACAAGTGCGTCGCAGCCCTATGCTGTTAATGAGCAGTTTTATTTATCAGACGGCAATCTCTACACAGCCACATCCCCAATATCACAGGGAAGTGCAATAGTAGTATATCCGACAAGTGGGTATAACTGTAAGCTGAGTGATAGCGTAACGGGGCAGATAAAAGCAATTAAGGACACCCTCGGCACAGCCTCAACCAAAAACAGTACCTCAGTAGTAACACAGAGTACAGACCTTGTTGAGAGTGGGGCTGTGTATGATGCTATCGTTGATACAGTTGGGTGGAAATGGAAAAACCGCTGTAAGCCGTATAATTATACGTACGCAGATGCAACTATATCTGTAATTTATTCGAACAATGCAATTACAGTAAATGGTACATCAAACAGTTCCGTATCAAGTCCGAAATCACAATATGCCAGAGATAACGGAATTATATTCACACTTAAAAAAGGAACATATACTATATCGTTATCAGGGGACAAGACAAATATTGAACCTCAGATTATTAAATCAGATGGTTCTGGTTATATCCAGCAAGGGGAGGGTACGTTTACACTCGATAACGATACGGATGTGTTTACAAGAATATTTACAACTGCTAATGCGTCTTACGACAATCAAACATGTTATATGCAGATTGAAAGAGGTTCAACTGCCACAGCATATGAACCCTACCATGCAAGCGTAGCAGACAGCCTAACAGATAAGTGCGACAACTCCGTCATAGCCCCTGTTGAGGATGGAGCAACAGCTTCACAGGCTTATGCAGTAGGTAGCCATTTTATAAGGAATGGTGCATTTTGTACCGTGACAAGTCCTATAAGTGCGAATGAAAGCCTTGTGGGAAGTAGTAAGTTTACGAGTGGGGATGTGGCAGATGAATTAGAAGTATCATTAGTTACTTGTGTAATTGAGAATCATCAGAATATAACGATAAATAGTTCACGTAATAATTTATTTAGGTATGGGAAACTGAGATATGTTGATGTTGGCTTTACTGTAAATAGTGATATTAGTGTAACAGGTTCGACAGCCTTGTTTACATTAAACGATGCATCCATAGGTGTATTTTCATTTGAAATACAACGTGGTTCATCTCCGTATGAAAAAGTGACAGATTATTCGCTTTATACAAATGGAGGTAGATATATAAATGCTAACAATATTACAATACCGGCAGGCAATTATATAATGAGTGGATTTTATTTAGGAAATTAAGGAGGAAAAACAATGAAATATTGGGTAATGAAAATCGTAAACGGAGAATTACAGCTTGCAAGCGGTGACATCACAGAGCATGGAACCCTTGATAGCGCAAAGACAAAATTCCATCAGACTTGCGCTACACTTTGGAATGAGCCGAGCGTTATCACAGGATATGTGGTTATAATCGACCAGCAGTTTACCGTGATTGAAAGTGAGTTTATCAGCCATACGGTACAGGCACAGCCGACAGAGGAATAATCAATGGATAAAAGAACAAATATATATCAGGGAATCAATACTAAATCAAAGTAAACCATTTTGTTTATCAGATATACTCACTCGTATAAATGGCAATAAAAGTATTATATTAAACGAATTAAACAAAATGTATGAGCAAGGTTTAGTTAAACACAAGCTATTTGATGATATATATGCGTTTTATGTAGTTGAATAGAGGAATAATCAATGGATAAGATAAAAACAATATGCGAGATAGCCAATATAACCGACATAGGTGATTTGTCAGATGGATACCACACCTTTAATCAGCTTTATTATCAGAGAATGGTTCTATTTGCTACGATAGTTAAGCAGAATAAAGAAAAAGCATGGAAATCATTCAGACATGAAGATGGCGAGAAATGTTTTGGTGGTGGTTGGTTCATAGTCGGTATTGACACTCCCGAAGGAAGTTACACATATCATTATGAAAGCAAATACTTTGATATGTTTGACTGTGAGATCCTTGAATGTGGTAAGCATTGGGATGGTCATACGGAGAAAGATGTCACACGTTTGTTATCTTTGGCAGAGGAATAATCAATGACAGACCAAGAAGTAATCAAACTTTTATCAACTGCCCATTTAGGGTTGCCTTTAAAATACCAACGTGCTTGCGAGATTGCTAAAAAGGCAATGCAACAAAAGAATGAAGCCCTTGCAGAATTAAAAAAGGCTGATGTTTATGATTCTCATATCATTAAAGCGACACATATATTAGAAGAAATTTAACGGTTCAGAGTCGAGTAGAGATACCCGATTTAATCAGCACAAGCGTTACACCAACGGCACAATGTGTTTAGGGTGGTTGCTGAAAACATAAGAAACGCATAGTTGCCCATCAGATGTTGACAGCATTATATGACTGTTTAACAGAGCATGGGGACAGCACCTAAACGGTGTAAATTAGGGTATACGTTTGCGGATGTATACTTGGGGAATGGGGCAGTAATGTCCTGTTCCCTAAACATCAGCGTGTTAGAGCGCATTGGAGCGTGTTAGAGGGGAGTTAAATGGAAACGATAATAGCAAGTGTATGCACAGCCATTGTAGCCATTATCACATGTGTAATTAACAACAACGTACAGAGAGTCAAAGAGCAGGCGGCGATCGAGAAAAAAATAGACTCGATAAACGCGAATTATGACAAACAATCTGCCCTGATAAAGCAGCAGATCGAGACATTAACGGAGCACGTAAACAAGCACAACGATCTAATAAACCGCATGTATAGGGTGGAACAGTTAACGGAGCACTTGGATTACATGATCCGGGAATTAAAAGAGGACGACAGAAAATGATCAAGACAGCGCTACAGGTTGCCGCATGTTTTGCTGCGGTATTTATATTGTATTATTTAAGCCTGCTTATAATTGCAGGCATTGTTTTATTAGGGGGACATTTAACTATATGACGGCGGCTATTATTTCGGTTATTATCGGGCTGTTTTTCGGCATTGTAATGTATTTAATTATAAAGTGGTTTTCAATGGATGAGTGAACGGAAGGAGGCGACAATATGAAGCTATCAAACAAGGCATACGACGTATTGAAGTATATCGCGCAGTACGTGCTTCCGGCAGCAGGCACGCTGTATTTTGCATTATCGACTATATGGGACCTTCCATATGGCGAGCAGATCGTAGGCACGATCACGGCGGTTGATGCGTTTATAGGGGCTGTTTTAGGCATAAGTACATACAGTTATAACAAAGAGGGCAAAGGATGAACGGCATAGATTTAAGCAAATGGCAGGCAGGCATAGACCTGTCGCGGGTGCCGTGCGATTTCGTGATCATAAAGGCAACGCAGGGCATTAAATATATATCACCTGAATGGGAGAAGCAGATCCTGCAGGCGTTGAGCCTTGATAAGTGTGTAGGCCTATACCATTACGCAGGTGGCGGCGGTGTCATTAAGGAAGCAAACCATTATATAAATGTTGTCAAGTCATATATAGGGCGTGCTATATTGGTTCTTGATTGGGAAGGAAAACAGAACCCAAATTTTAAGAACCACGCATACGCGCAGGAATGGCTGCAGTACGTCAAAGACGTCACAGGCATTACGCCGTTTGTTTATATGAGCAAATCGGTCTGCCGGGAGTATCGGTGGAATCCCATGTATCCATTATGGGTGGCACAGTATGCCAACTATATTAAGACAGGATACAAGCAGAACCCATGGACAGACGACAAGGGTTACGGTCCTTGGATGGCACCTGCTATATTTCAATACAGCAGCAAAGGCAGGCTTAATGGATACAATGACGACCTTGATCTGGACATAGCATACATAACGCCGGAAGAGTGGCAGGCATGGGCGCAGGGGAAGGAACCCGCGACCATAGATCCGGCTGTAAAACCTACCCTGAAGCGTGGAGACCGTAACGAGTACGTTAGAGCATGGCAGCGCCTGCTGAATGCGAACGGCTACCAGTGCGGAAACGCAGACGGGATCTTCGGAGAAAAGACGGAGCAGGCGGTCATAAAATGGCAGCAGGCTCACGGCATGGAAGCGGGTTATATAGGCGCGCAGACATGGGAAACAATTTAATAAGGTTATATGCTTTTTTTCACATACCTCCTCGCCCCGTACGTATATAATGCGTGCGGGGCACTTTCTATTTATACGGAAATATAGAAAAAGGCCCCGCACACAATGCGCGGAGCCCATGCCGAGGGGGATACAAAAATGTTGTATCTAAAAATATTTTAACAAAATAAAACGTCATAATCAATAATAAGGTCTGCACAGTAAGCAACGCATAAGCAACAAAAACGCCCGCGGAGGCCGTAATATGGCGCTGTTTGTTGCCGGTCTGAGGCACGCAAAAAACGCCTTACAATCCAGTAAATAAGCGGGTTGTAGGGCGTTTTTATCGTATTTAGTGCTATGGCCGCGGAGCCAGTAAACACGCGGAAAAATCTGCAAAGGTTTACACCGTAAGCAACAAGTATGCAACACTAACATTGTATCGTATATGATAACTTGTTAATTTCGGTTCGCATTTCGTCAAGCGTGATGTGCGTATATATTCGCTCGGTTATCGTTTCCGGTGTATGGCCTAAGAGCTTCTGCAGGACCAGAGGATCCACGCCACAGAGCCTCGCCTGCGTGGCGAACGTGTGGCGGGTATCGTGCGCATGGTGCTCCGTCGTAAAATGCGTTCTGATAGCCTTATTAAAGCCGTTATGTGTTTTGCCGTAAAATCCTAAGCCATGCTCTTTATAAGCCCGAAAATAGGGCACAGCGTGCGCGTGTATAGGTATATCACGCACGGAGCTTTTATTTTTTGCCTGCCGTATATGTATTATATCGTTATTTAAGTCTATATCATCAGCGGACAGCGTACGCAGCTCCTTGGAGCGCATACCACTATACAGCAGGCAGGCCAGACAGACGCGCCACCATGTATCTATTTTTTGTATGTCGGCTATTTCGTCGGCCGTAAAAACATTTCTGTTTATTTCGGGATCCACGGTGTTATTATGCAGGTATTGAGACGGATCCCGGTCTATTATTTCCATTTTGAGAGCATAAGCAAATACTTTATGGCATACGGTCACTATTTCGCGCTGTTGCGTCGTGCTACAGGCGTCTATACATTTCTGCATGGCCGGGGCCTTAATGGAGCGGATCGGGAGATCCTTGATGGGCTCAAGGTATTTATAAGCAGCATAATAATTATTTTTGCGACCTTCCGAAAAATCCTTTTTTACAATTTCGTAGCAATCTGCAAAAGTCGTGGTCATATAATTAAGATCGTACGGGTTGTCGTTATAATCAGCCAGAGCCCGGATGGCTTCTTCGCGCGTCGCATAACACCCTAATATTTTCTGTATTTGGCGTCGTTTGTGTATGGCGGGATCATATTCAAAACCAGAGGTCAAACGGACAACCCACGGCTTGCGACGTTTGCCGGAGTATTTGGTTATAGATCCGTAACTATTCGGCAGCTTCAATTTTATAAACCCCCTTTTTTTTATAAATTAGACCCAAAAAGCGCATATTTTGTTCAAAAATGCGCGCGAAAATGCAAAAAATGAGCATTTTTACATCAAAAATACGCATTTAATGTGTAAAAACGAGTATAAAAAAGTAAAAACGAGTATAAAAAAGTAATTACAATTCTAATTACAATACAGGGTTACCCCGTTTTTGCCGGTTCGCTTATGAAATCCTTTTTAAATTCAGGTACAAGCGTAGAGGCACGCGCGAGCGTTCGGACATGCTCCTGCCCGTGCGCATTCAGATTATTATAATTATCGAGCAATTCGAGCTCGTCAGCACGCAGATCAGGACCCGCGGGTTCGTCGCCGTACATATAAGATAATGATTTATCAAAGTATTTTGATAAATTGTAAAGCGTAGCAGGATCCGGCATGGACTCGGCGCGCTCCCATGTCGAAATAGTGGTTTTAGCCTTACCCAACATATCACCAAGCTCGGTCTGTGAAATTTTTTTAGATTCCCGGCAGCGTTTAATATTGGCGGCTATAGCGTTTTTTATGTCTTCGTCTGTTCTCATGTATGCCTCCTTATAAAAAAGTATGGATATTATAACACATATTCGTTCAAAGTACGAAAAAAATATATTATAATCGTATAATTTTATTGACAGTACGGAAATACCGTACTATAATTAGATCATCAAGTACGGAAATACAGTACATAAAAAACAGGAGGGATACAAAATGATAACAACATACGTAAAGGCAAACACAGAGGCAGAGCAGAGGGATATAGAGAAGAAGCTGAGCCAGACAGGATACACCAAGACAAGCGATTGCATGTGGACGAAGATATACACCAAGGGAAACAACGAGATAGTAGTAAATAGAGAGTGGTAAAAACAAGCCGAGCCGGGGCGGCAGACCCCGGCAGGAGGGCATAGAATGACAGACGAGAGAGAATACCGCGGTTATATCATAAAAAAAGAGCCGAGAAGCGTAGGCTTCGGGAAAGAATTTGTGGTTTATAGAGATAACGAGCTTATTTGCAGATGCGACCGCGAAAAAGTAGCAGAGGAAACAATAGACTGGCATATAACATATAGATAACAGACATAGAGGAGGGCACGAGGATGGCGTACAGGGAATACATAGAAATGCTCCGGGCGGAGTTTGAGGGCAAGCACGTAGTATATGAAGGCCGCCGCTATAACGTGGCAATGGTTGACTATAACGGCATAATACATATTGATAAGCCATCAAAGCACAACCCGACGACAGCAGTATACAGCGCACCTGAAGCAAGGCGCGCACTTGTAGAGTAAAACAACCCGCCCCGGAGGTTACGAGGGCATTTTTATTATAACTATAAAGTACGGTATAACCGTACCAAGGACAGGAGGTGAGAACATGGTAGGCGAGAGAATTAAGAAGTACCTGCAGGAGAACGGGATCAAGCAGACATTCTTAGCAGAAAAGACCGGGCTGACAAATTCGCAGATTAGCGACATTTGCATAAAGGATCGCAAGATTGACTGTGTGGAATACTACAAGATCTGCAAGGCATTAAACCTGCCGCTTGAATATTTCATGGACGGCGTGGCGTAAAGGAAACGGAGGGATACAAGGTGTTAGTACATTACAACATTGACACGGACGATCTACGCGAGATGTGCTGCAGAAATGGCTTCTATACATGCGGCAACAATAAAGCATATAGCAATATGTTTGACATTGCCAGACAGGGCACCGACATAGACACGGTCGAAGCAGTAGCGCGCGACATTATAGAGCACAGCGCAGACGAGTACGAGCTTACAGACGTCATGGAGACGATCATAAACACGGCTACATACATAAGCGTAGAGGAGCAGGAGGGAGGCGCATAGAATGACAGTACCAGAGGCGGCAAAAATACTCGGCATGACACCCTTTAACATTCACGGGTGGATATTAAACGGAGACTGCCCCTTCGGTTATTGCATTAAGAAGAAGACGAGGAAGGGCGGCAAAAACACGTATTTTATAGTAGATCAGCAGTTATACAGATTTTTGGAGGGGAAAAAAGATGATGTATCTGTATATTGAAGCAGCGGTGATCATATCCGGGTTAGCGTGCAGCCTTATAAAGGCCGCGTGCTTGGTAATCGAAGACATACGGGATTACATAACGGACATAAATAATTAGTAGGAGGAAATAAAAATATGTTTGCTGTAAGTGTAGGAGAAACAAGAAAGATCAGGGTGATCAGCGAGGACGACGTAGCGGCATTAGTGAGTACGCTTCTGTCGTTAGGATGTCGGGACAGGGTGACATATAAGCCCATAACAGACGCCGACGCAGACCCGGAGGGAACAGAAAATGGTGAGGATGGAAAAGTTAAAAAGCCGTAAAGAATGGATGGGACGCAGGGGTTCATATATCGGCGGATCCGAGGCGGCGGCAGTAGTCGGGAATAATCCATACATGAGCAATATAGACCTGTGGAGGATAAAGACCGGCAGGCAGAAGGCGGAAGACATAAGCGACAAGGATTACGTAAAATATGGCACCAAAGCGGAGAAGTACCTGCGGGAGCTATTCGCGCTCGACTATCCGCAGTATGAGGTCGGATATACAGCAAACAACATATGGTTTAATGACAAATACCCATATGCACACGCAAGCCTTGACGGATGGCTCACAGAGAAAGAGACCGGGCGCCGTGGGATTTTTGAATGCAAGACAACCAACATACTGCAGAGCATACAAAAGGAAAAATGGAACCACAGGATCCCCGATAACTATTACTGCCAGATAATCCACTATTTAGCCGTAACGGAGTTTGACTTCGCGATCCTAAAGGCACAGCTCAAATATGAATATGACGGCGACATATTTCTGAACACCAAGCATTACATAATCGAGCGCGCAGACGTCGAGGACGATATAACCTACCTTATGCAGCGCGAAGAAACATTTCACCAGTACATCATAGAGGACAGAGAGCCTCCGATGATATTAAACATTTAAAGAAAGAGAGGGATACAAAAAAATGATGGAATTAAAAGTAACACCGTACGAACAGCCCAAGGCGATCGAATTTAACTTTGAGGAGCTGAAGGCAGAACTGGAGGAGCGCGTACACGTATACGAGACGACCGTATACAACGACGAGCAGATACAGCAGGCCAAGGCAGACCGGGCAGACCTTAACAAGCTGAAGAAGGCAATAAACGACGAGCGCATAAGACGCGAGCGCGAATACATGGAACCGTTTAATGTATTCAAGACGCAGATCGGTGAGATAATCAAGATCATAGACAAGCCGGTGGCAGTCATTGACGCGCAGGTAAAGGATTACGAGACACGCGAGAAGGAAGAAAAGCGCGAGAAGATAAACGCATACTGGGAGGGAGAGCTTCAGGAAGACCTGACCACACGCCCGCCGGAGTGGCTGAAATTGTGCAATATATGGCAGGACAGATGGCTCAATAAATCCGTATCTATAGCAGCCGCAAAGCAGGACATAAAGAACGCCATAGCAAAGATACAGGAAGACACAGCCACACTAACGAGCTTACCCGAATTTGGCTTCGAAGCGGTAGAGGTATATAAAAATACCCTCGACATGAATACAGCCCTAAATAAAGCCCGTGAAATGTCTGAGATACAGAAACGGAAGGAAGCGGCAGAGAAGGCAAGACTGGAAGCTGAGATGAGAGCACAGGCAGAGGCGCAGGCGGCGGCAGAACAGGCAGCGCAGGAACCCGAACCGGCAGAGACACCTGCAGATCCCGAGCCCGTACCGTACGAGGAGCCCAAGGTGTGGGTGAGTTTTGCGGCATTGCTTACAGCAGGACAGGCGAAGGAATTAAAGGCGTTTTTTGAGGAGCGCGGGATCCAGTACAAGCCGATAGCAAACAAATAGGAGGAGCAAGATGCTTGTAAATGTTACACGAACGAACCAAGACGGTGAGCGCGTAGACGCGGCAGCGTTTTACGACACCGTAAGCCCTTGCGATTACTGCAAGCCATTGTTAAAGCAGGCGCAGGAGCAGGGCAAAGACATAGAGTTGATAATATCTTTTAAGTACGAGGAGGGTCAAGATGGCGGTACAAAATAATTTAGTAAAACAGGAACAGCAGAGGCTGAGCTTCAATAATTTTATGCTCAGGGACGCAGCAAGGGATCAGATCAACAAGATGCTCGGCAAGGACGGCCAGAAGTTTATAACGTCTATAGTATCCGCAGTTAATGCGAACGCGGAGCTGCAGAAATGCACGAACGAGTCTATACTCAGCGCCGCAATGTTAGGCGCGGGGCTTAAGTTATCACCGAGCCCGCAGCTTGGCAACTACTACATGGTGCCATTCAATGACAAGAACAAGGGCAAGGTCGCGCAATTTGTGCTCGGATATAAGGGCTATATACAGTTAGCGATCCGCTCGGGAGAATACCGCAAGCTCAATGTATTGGCGGTCAAGGAAGGCGAGCTCATACGGTTTAATCCATTGGAGGAAGACATAGAGATAGAGCTTATAGAAGACGAGGAGCAGAGGGAGCAGGCACCCACGGCCGGTTATTATGCGTTTTTTGAATTGAATAACGGATACCGCAAGGCGATCTATTGGAGCCGCAAGAAGATGGAACAGCACGCGCGCAAATACAGTTCAGGCTATCAGGGAGACTTAGACCGCGGCACTAAGTACACATTTTGGAGTAAAGACTTCGACGGCATGGCATACAAGACAATGCTCCGCCAGTTAATAAGCAAGTGGGGAATAATGAGCATTGAGATGCAGAGCGCATATGATGCCGATATGGCGGTCATTAACGAGGACGGCACAAAGAACTATGTAGAGTTTGACGACGACAACGTAATAGACACACAGGCAACGGAGCCTGCTGCCGAACCGGCACCGAAAGAAGCCCCGGCAAAAGAAAAGAAGCAGACGCAGGCACCTGCACCCGCGGAGGATCCTGCGGCGGCGTTATTTGGGTAACTATTAACTTTATGCTATACAGGGCGTTTGTATCACAACTAATACTCTATTGTAAGCCTGTTTTAGCCTGTGGCGCATATTGCGTCACAGGCAGGAAGGAGGATAAATGGCCTGGCAATATTACGGGAGAAGCCCGAACAAATACAGAAATCAAAAGATAGAGGTCGACGGGGAAGTATTCGACAGCAAGAAGGAATACAGGCGCTGGATGGAGCTTAAGCTGGCGGAGAGTGCGGGAGCAATCGGCAATCTGCAGCGGCAGGTCCGATACGAGATCATACCGGCGCAGAGAGAGCCCGATCGGAGAGGACCCCGCGGCGGCGTGATCAAGGGTAAGCTGTTAGAGCGGGCCGTATATTATACCGCGGATTTTGTTTACGAAGATCTGGAGACCTGCCGGTGCGTTGTTGAGGACACAAAGGGCATGAGGACAAAGGATTACATCATAAAACGTAAGTTGATGTTATACCGGTACGGATTACGGATAAGGGAGGTATAAACGTGTCAGGATTAACAGAAATTATAGCGGACATAATGTTAAATGATGAGAACGCAAGGAACAGCGACATACATCTATATCATGCAGTATGTAAGAAGATAGCGCCTGCTGCCATGTCGGTTCCGTTTGGCGTAATGATTGAGAATTTAAACCATTACGGGCTCCCCACATACGACACAGTAACAAGGCTACGCAGGAAGATCCAGAGCGAATACAACTTCATAGACCTGCAGGCCAACACACAGGTCAAGGCATGGAGAGAATCAAAAGAGGAGCGCTGCAGGGCGGGGTGTTTTGAATGATCGAAGAAGGCTTCATAAAACTACATAGGAAGATGCTGCAGTGGGAATGGTACACGGATGCAAACACATGCCGGGTGTTTTTACATTGTTTGTTTAAAGCTAACTGGAAAGACGGAAGATACAGAGGGCAGATCATAAAGCGCGGGTCGTTTGTTACCGGGCGCAAAGCATTGGCAAAAGAGCTCAAGATGTCCGAGCGAGAAATAAGGACAGCATTAGAGCACCTAAAAACGACCAACGAAATAGCCATCAAAACGACCAACAGATACAGCGTTATAACTGTAGTAAATTACGGAGTTTATCAGGATATACCCGACGCAGAACGACCAACAAAACGACCAACAACACGCCAGACAAGCGACCAACAAGCGACCACAATAGAAGAAAGTAAGAATATAAGAAAAGAAGAATATACTCTCACTGACGCGCGCGAGGAATCCGAACCCATGAAACACCCATACGGGATTTATAACAACGTGTACCTGACAGACCAAGAGATGGACGAGCTTATAAAAGCATACCCGGGAGAGTATCAGGACATGATCGAAAACCTTAGCTCATACATGAGAAGCAAGGGCAAAGTATACGGCGACCATTACGCAACTATGATGAAATGGAAGCGAGAGGACGCAGAGAAGAAACGGCAGCAGGCTGACACGTATGATTACAGGAAGGACGTTATATAAATGACCAGAGAAGAAATAAGGGATATATACCTGAGTGTATGCGACATTTTTCCAAATTTTAAACCCAAGGATCCGCAAGCAACATTTAATACATGGGTGGAGCATTTGAACAAGTACACACCCGGGGAAGTGAAAAAGGCGCTTGATGATTTTATCGAGAACAACCCCGGGGGTTATGCTCCGAACGTGAGCAATCTGATCCCAAAAAGAGACGAGGGCGGCTTCAGGGGCAGGACATACACAGCGGAGGAGTTTAAAGAAATGGAGCGAGCCGGGTTACAATGGATCGACACCTAAAGAGGAGGAGAAGATGGCACGAGACTACAACGATCTTGTAGGGCAGGAGATAACAATAGTATATAAATCAAATAACCAGTACAGAAACTACAAAAGACGATGGACCATTATAGCTGTATATCAACACCACGTATTATGCGAACGCACGACGGAGACCGGGGCGAAGATCCGGGAGAGCTTCTTAATATCGGAGCTGATACGGCGGGGGATCATAAAAAAAGGAGCACGCGGATGAATAAATACAAATATCTGGCAGCAGGCGACACAATAACCTGCGCTTCAGACGAAGACCTTATGGAGACATTAAACAGGTTAGAACGTTATGGCTACATAGCCGGAGTAATTGGCGACCGAGACATAAAAAACAAGAGAATAACGATCATACAGGCGCCGGAGAGAGAGGGTAAAAAATGGCAAAGGTTGAACAATACACCAAAACACATTATAGCGTGAATAAAGCATGGCAGGAACACAACCGGGACAGCAAAAGGAAACAGTTAGAAAACATTAACAAGTATCATGAGATCATAAACAGGAACTGCTATAAAACGCAGCAGAAAAAGGGGTGACAACATGACAATAGATGAAGCGATAAAGCACTGCGAAGAAGTGGCAGAAAGATACGAAGAAGATATATCAAAATGGGAATATACCCTAAGTGAATACAGAAAAAGAGAAAGTGTTGAACAAACAACAATTCCAAGATGTGAGAAAGAATTAAATAGATGCAAACAATGTGCATCCGAACACCGTCAGCTTGCCGAATGGCTTAAAGAATTAAAGATGTATCGAGAAATGATACCTTCAGCAAGTGAGGTTTTTCTTGCCGAGATAAGAAAGGAGAAGTATGAGAGTAGATGAAGCAATACACTACTTGGAGAGAATAAAGCAAGAATATGATTGTTCATATGAGGAAGATGCACTTGACATGGCTATACAGGCATTAGAGCAAGAGCCAAAAAACCTACATAGAGAACGTGAACAGGCTTATATGCAAGGGTATGAGGACGCAAGCAAGAGATATAGACAAGAGCCATGTGAGGATGAATATATCAAAGTTCCTAAAAAGGCATTGAAATACAGAACCGCAGGAATGGTAGCGTACAATGCGGAATGGCTAAAGAATCATTTTGACATAGAACGAGCTGTTATCTGCGGAGCGCAAGAGCCATGTAATGATGCAATAAGCCGAAGAGAAGCAATAAAGATTTTTACATATAACTATAAAGGAGAACGTATACCGGATTACGATTGTGATAATTTTCCTGTTCAGATTGCTATGAAAAAGGTCAAGAAAATGTTGAGGGAATTGCCACCCGTCAAACCGCAAGAGCCAAAGACAGGGCATTGGATATATACACCCAAAAGACGGTTAGTCGATGAAACTGACGAGGGAGGTGTATACACCACTGATTACAGATGCACTTGTTCAAAGTGTGGAAGTGATTTCGGATTTAGGCAAATGAGTGATGCTTATTGTAAGTATTGTGGTGCAAGGATGGAGGTAAAACAGAATGGATGATTTAATCAGCAGACAGGCGGTGCTTGATTTAGCATATACTATTAAAACAGATGATTATAGCGATAACCAACTTTTAGACATTGTAGAAGTAGATGACATTAAAGCATTACCACCCGTCAAACCACAGCCTTGTGAGGATGCGATAAGTAGACAGGTGTTTGACGAAATCAAAGAGTTAATGACGGATGTAAACGGAGATACAGTATATGCCGTGAGAATGTCATACATAAGACAGTTACCGCCCGTCAAACCATCATACACAGATGCCGAGCTTGATAAGATGCAAGAGTTGGAACAGGCTCAGATACAGAAAGCCTATGAGTTAGGACAAGAGGATAGACCGACAGGGCATTGGCGACACTATGAGGGTATGTTGACATGCTCAGAGTGTGGAGCTGAATTTTATGATGACATAATGGAATATTGCGGTGATGATGTTCCGAAGTGCTGTCCTGATTGCGGTGCAAAGATGGTTGAGCCACAGGAAAGGAGCGAAGAATGACCATTGAATTTAATCATGGAGCATTAAGCGACAGCTACGAAGAACAGGCAAACGCACAGGGTTTTACATTCGGTGATATGGCAGGATGGGTACAGAAAGTTGGTTTTGGTTTAGTCTGCGCTCACATTCACGGATGTATTACGGACAGCGAGTATGACAAGATACTGCGGAGATTTCAGACAAAGATATTGGTTAAACACATTAAGCCATTGGAAAGGAGCGAATGAATGAGTAAATGCAGAAGTTGTGGAGCAGAAATCAAATTTATCAAGTTGAAGTCGGGCAAGTGGAATCCTGTTGATACGCAGAAGCATACGCTTATTGAAGGTGACGGAAACGAGATTATAATCACAGAATCGGGTGAAGTTATACATGGCAGATTTGCAAGCATAGAGGATGGAGCAAACGCAGAGGGGTATATATCGCACTTTGCGACCTGTCCGAATGCGGAAGCACACAGGAGGAAAAAGAAATGGAAATGATTCAAATAAAAGAAAATGAGCTGTATCAGGAGCTGGAGCTGATCGTAGACGGCAAGAAGATCGGAGAAGCAGAAGTTGACCTCAAAGGAAAGATGCTGTCAAGGCTCTGTATATTTGAGCCTTATCAGGATAAGGGATACGGAAAGAGGATTGTCAATATGCTGATTAAAAAGTACGGCTGTGATGTGTTGTGGGTAAACGCCGACAACGACAGGGCAATCCATGTTTATGAGAGGTGCGGCTTTAAAAAAACCGAGGCGACAATGTATCTGATGGAAAGGAGCGAATGAATGAAGCTGATAATTGATATACCTGAGGAAGATTATAACAACATAGAGCCGTTTCTTAATGGTGAAGCAATCAAAGGTGGTTTTAATTTATTCAATACACTGGAAATAATCAAAAACGGCATACCACTTGACAAGCATGACGAGGAAATCATAGCAACCACCGTCGAGAGCATATGGGGTAAGCCACCATACACGGAATTGTTGGACAAGATAAGAGCCGAGATAGAACATCTGACGATAACAGAGGGCGGTGAAGATTATACAAGAAAAATGGCAGAGTTGTACTCATTAAAAATTAAGGTGTTGCAGATTATCGACAAGTACAGAAACGAGGTAAGCGAATGACATTTAAGGTTATAGATACCAAGACAGGCAGAGAGCCAACAGAGCGAGTTATAGACAATATAGCAAAAAAAGGCGGTTTAATGGTTGCAGACATTGACCAATTCTTTGTTGGTGAAGATGGTTCGCTTGTATTGGCTGATGATTGCGGCAATATAACGTATTGCGACGCTAAACGGTTTAAGGTGGCGTGGGAATGAGCAAGGAAAAACAGGAGGATAAAAAATGATACATGCAGATAACGGAAAAGTTGAAATCAAAGGCAGTAAAACAGAGTTAGAGGCAGAATTAACATTTATAATCAGAGCTTTCATACAGAACGGAGTGATAAAAGATGACGACGACATGATCATGATTTATAAACTGGCAACAATGTCAAGCGAGGAATTGCACAAAGAAGCCTGCAAAATATTGGACTCCATGGACATAGGCGAGGGGCTCCTTATGTTAATGACCGCGCGGGGGATGTTTGATCATGAGTAATTATATACCGATAAAATCCGCAGACATAAGCAAACTGACAGACGGCAGCGAGGTCATAGTAGAATGCAGGCACTGGGACGCCAAGACAGGGCGCCCCATGCCGTCGGATTTTTACCGGGCTATAATCGGGCACCATATGACGGTATCAGGACCCGCTGCAGATATGACGGCGGATCCTAACTGGGAATATCCCAAGATCCCGCCTTGGCAATGCAAAATATACGCTGAAAACACTAATACAATGCAGTTATGGAAAAGGAGCGGCATAAAATGACAGTACAGATCGCAGGGCTTGCGGCCGTGGCGTTTGGCATGTGGCTGTTAGGCTATATTATAGGGAGGGTAGAGCAATGGGTGAAGATGTGCGCAGGCAGTACCAGGAAGACAAAGACTTCCGGGATTACGTGGATAGATATAGACTGATCAGAGGGGTCACAAAAGACGAAGCTCTGGAGCATATAACCGTAAAATATGCGGCAGAATATTACACCGACGCAAAACGCGATTTAATAGAGGATTAGAAACGGGGGAGCATATGGACAATGTAAAATACTATCTATCAGAGATCAAAAGCAAGCGCCAGTATTTACAGAGGCTTAGAGAGAGACGTAAAAACCTGCATTTATCCGTCAGCTTCGGTTCGATAGACTATAACGCCGACAGAGTGCAGACAACGCCCAAAAACAAGATGGAGGAGGCAGCGGTCAGAATGTCAGACCGCCTCGAAGAAATAGACGCGGAAATAGCAAAAGTGAGTATGGAGATAGACGACCGCATAGCAGCCATAGAAACACTCGGAGACAGCAAGATCCGGGCAATATTATATAAGCGCTATGCAGAGTATAAGAGCTTCGAGGAGATAAGCATAGAACTAAATTATACATACCATTACACATGCACCCTTCACGGGGTCGCATTAAAAAAATTATCAAAACATCATAACTTTTCTTAACTTTTTATAAATTTTATATGCTATAATTGCTACAGTCAAAAAAGTTGATCTCATTTTGAAAACCCACCACAAGATGGCACGCGCAGACAATGCGGGTGTCATTTTTACATATAGAAAAATGCCGAGAGGATATAAAAAAATATGGAAATTATCGAGCTTGATATAAAAGACCTGAAGCCGTACGCCAATAATGCGAAGAAACACCCGGAGGCACAGGTCGAGCACATAGCAAACAGCCTGCGGGAGTTTGGATGGAAACAGCCGGTCGTAGTTGACAGCTTTAACGTAATAATAGCAGGCCACGGGCGCGTATTGGCAGCAAAGAAGCTCGGATGGGACAAGGTGCCCTGTATATATGCGGATGACCTGACAGACGACCAGATAAAGGCATTCAGGCTCGCAGACAATAAGACCGCGGAAAGCGACTGGGATTTTGACTTGTTGATGCCGGAGCTTGATAGCATTGATTTGGATATGTCGTTATTTGGGTTTGATTTTTCGGACGGCCAGAGCGAGGACGAAGACGCGGACATATTGGAGGACGAGATTCCCGAAGCCGTGGAATCAGTCGCACAAGAGGGCGACATATGGCAGCTTGGAAGACACCGGCTCATATGTGGCGACAGTACGGACCCGAACGTTATAGACGCATTGATGGACGGAGCGGAAGCAGACCTGCTGTTAACAGATCCGCCGTACAATGTAGACGTCGGACAATGCGAGCGGCCATACAGCCCGAACAACGAGCAGTATATAAAAAATGATCATATGGAGGAAGGCACCTTCATAGAGTTTTTAACCAATGCATTATATAACGCAAAAACCCATATGAGGGGGGGTGCGGCGTTTTATATTTGGTATGCCGGGCTTCATCATATCGAGTTTGAAAGCGCCCTGCGCAGGATAGAAGAATTTAAGCTGCACGAACAGTTAATATGGGTCAAGACGCATTTTGTACTTGGGCGTAATAGTGATTATCAATGGATGCATGAGTGCTGCCTGTATGGATGGAAGACAGGAGCGCCGCATTTTTTTACAGATTCCCGGGCAGAGAGCACGGTGATCGAGGACACGAACAGGAAACTAAACACCCTGAAAAAAGAGGAGTTAATACAGCTATGCGAGCATTTGATGGGGCAGGACAAAAGTACAACCATACTGCACGCGGAAAAGCCGATGAGCGCAGAATTGCACCCAACGGTGAAACCACAGGGATTACTGGCGCCGTTATTGATCAATAGCAGCAAACGAGGGGACAAGGTGCTTGATCTATTCGGAGGGAGCGGCTCAACATTGATCGCGTGCGAGCAGTTAGGGCGTACGTGTTTTATGTGTGAGTTAGACCCGCATTACGCTGACGTTATAATACAGCGGTGGGAAAGCCTCACGAAAGAAAAGGCGGTGTTGTTGAATGGCGAAAGTAGGGAGACCGAAGAAACAGATTGATAGAGGCGCATTTGAGAAGCTATGCGCGCTACAATGCACGCAGGAAGAAATCTGCGGCGTGTTAGGCGTTACGGACAAAACGCTGCAGACATGGTGCAAGCGCGAATATAAGGCTAATTTTTCCGAAGTTTTTAAACAAAAAAGGCAGCTCGGTAAAATGAGCCTGCGGCGGTCACAGTTTAAGCTCGCAGAGAAAAACGCCACAATGGCAATATGGCTCGGAAAACAGTACCTCGACCAGAGAGACAGAGACATAGCAGATGCGGTCGAGCACAGCAACGGCGTATTAGAAAGCATACTCGCGCTCAGGAACAGCGCAGAACAAAACAGTAATTATGGTTACATGGAGTGACAAACAAAAAGAACTGATCCTTGCGCCGTATGACCACACCATAGACTGGATGGAAGGCACGCCGCGATCCGGGAAGACCACGGCAGCCATTGCACGATTCAGCGAGCATTTAATATACAGCCATGATACAAACCACCTTGTAACCGCATACAGCGCAGAGCAGGCATACCGGCTTGTAATGGAGGGCGACGGATTCGGCTTGATGCATAACTTTAAGGGCTATTGCAGAACAAGCCACGACGACGAGGGCGCGCACCTTCTTGTTAAGTTACCGAACAGCATCAAGAAGGTATATTGGAAGGGCGGCGGCAAAGCAGACAGCCACAAGTCAATAACGGGTATGTCGCTTGGTTCCGTCTTTTTTTGCGAAATAAACCTGCTGCATATGAACATGATCCAAGAATGCTTGCGGCGTACATATGCAGCTAAGGACAGATGGCACATAGCAGACTGCAACCCACCGGCACCGCAGGATCCGGTCATAAAAGAAGTGTTAAACGTGCAGGACTGCCGGTTTATGCACTGGACGTGCAAGGATAATCCGATACTAAGCCCGGAGAGGCTGGAGGAGATAAAGACGGCCTGCCAGAAAAGCCCGTTCCTGTGGAAACGTGACTGGCTGGGTCAGCGTTGCATACCGCAGGGCGTCATATATTGGATGTTTGACACATCCCGGCACATATTAAGCCACATCCCGGACGGATCCCGGATGGAGATGTACTTTGCCGGTGACGGAGGAGCCACGGACGCAACAAGCATTGGCTGTTATGTCGTCATTATGAATGAGCAGCGGCAATACATATTATGCCGCGTAGGTAACTGGTATTATGACGGCGGCAATATGGCCATGAGCGATCAGGCACGCCACATATGCGGTGAGTTTATCCCGGCAATGCGCCGCAAGACAAATATGCGGGAATCCTGCATAATGATAGACCCAGCGTGCAAGGCATTAAGATTGGAGATAGATAAGCTCGGATATCCTACCACAACGGCTGATAACAACGGGCACGATATAAAGGGCACAAGCAAAGGAATAAAGGTCGGTATCGAGATGCTTCAGAACGGCATAAACGATAACCGGTTCTTTTTAGTTGAGGACGAAAAGTACGGGACAGAATCAGCTATAAAAGAATTTGGCCTGTATTGCGTGGACGATCACGGCGAGCCGGTGGACGCATACAACCACGCAATGGACGAAATGAGATACGGGCATAACTATTACGCTAAGCATTACGGATATTGGTGATAAAATGGCACTATTCGAGAGGTTAAGACGAAAAATGGCAGAAACTTTATTAAGGACGGGAGCAGATACGAGGCTCGGCAAAGAGTATCAATCAATCTTTGACTTGGAGGATGTACCGGCGTTTAATCAGTTTTACAATATCGGTATATTCCCTTGGAAGTACCTGTATAGAGGTTTTTACAAGCCGTGGCATTTAATACCGGCTCCCACCATTGCGGATCCCGACCACAAGCGCGAGATGGCATACCTTAATATGTCAAACGCCATATGCGCAGAAATAGCGGGGATGGTCTGGACGGACGGCTGCGACGTATCCGTAAGCATGGCAGGGAATGAGAGCGAAAACGACCCGCTGCATGACTACATCCAACACGTACTGGAGCGTAACAACTTCAGCAAGAAGATGCAGGAAGCCATAGAACAGGCTGCAGCACTCGGAGGGGAAGCGCTCAAAACATGGTATGAGGTAAAGAGGGACCGGGAAGGAAACGAGATCCCCGACAGTGGCGAAATAAAAATAGGCTATGCCATGGCCGATCAGTTCGTACCGACTGCGTGGAATAACGCAGGAGTAACCGACGCAATATTTGTAAGCCGCCAAGCACGGGGCGGCTATTATTATACACTTTTAGAGTGGCATATCTGGGACGGCACAACGTATATAATCCGCAATGAGCTTTACCGGGCGGAAATAAAAAAAGGCGGTGTAGGCGCAGATCAGGACATACTCGGCTTCCGGTATCCGTTGGCGGCCCTGTATCCGTTCCTTGACGAAGAAGTAACGATAGATACAGAGAAAAGCCTGTTTACGTATTTTAGGACGCCCAGAGCAAATAACATTGATGACAACAGCCCGCTTGGCGTATCTATATACGCAAACGCCATGGATACGCTGCACGCAATCGACATATGCTTTGATTCCTTCGTGCGTGAGTTCCGATTAGGCAAAAAGCGTATTATCGTACCGGCAAGGATGATCCGCAAAGTAGTTGACCCCGCGACCGGTAAAAGCGTACGGTATTTTAACGCCACGGACGAGACATACGAGGCATTGAGCACGGACGACCCCGACACCTTACGCATACAGGATAACAGCGTAGAGCTCCGCGTAACAGAGCACGTGGACGCCATGAACGCGCTGTTAAATATCCTATGTCTGCAGGTCGGTCTGTCGTTTGGGACATTCAGCTTTGACGTGCACGGCGGTCTTAAGACGGCAACCGAGGTCGTATCAGAGAACAGCAAGACATATAAGACCGTTAAAAACTTTCAGCATCAGATCACGCCGGCAATAAAGGAGATCATAGACGCCATAATAGAGGTATCAAGCCTTTATGATGGCGTCTATGATCTCCTTTATTGCCGGCGTGATCTGATGCTGAAAGTTTTTAACGGTCTTATATGTCTTGCTGTTCTCTGATACGACCTCGGTTGCCGTCTT
>JAGBRZ010000252.1 GCA_017632155.1 Clostridia bacterium | reverse complement strand
CATCTTCCCTCCGACGTAAAGTGCGCAATCAAGAATTGCCGCGCTTGCGAGGACGGCAAGATCGCTCAGGGCGTTCTTGATAACATCATCGAGAACTTTGAGATCGCAGACGCAGAGAACGTACCGATCTGTCAGGATACCGGTATGGCTTGCGTATTCCTTGAGATCGGTCAGGACCTCCACATCGTTGGCGGCGACCTCACCGAGGCTATCAACGAGGGCGTTCGCCGCGGATATGCTAACGGCTACCTCCGTAAGTCCGTTGTTGGCGACCCCGTTCGTCGCGGCAACACCGGTGACAACACTCCCGCAATGATCTACACCGAGATCGTTCCCGGCGAGAACCTCAAGATCACTCTCGGCCCCAAGGGCTTCGGTAGCGAGAATATGTCCGCTATCCGTATGTTCAAGCCTTCCGCAGGTCTTCAGGGTATCAAGGACTTCATCATCGAAACCGTTGAGGCTGCAGGTCCCAACCCCTGTCCTCCCATCGTAGTCGGCGTTGGAATCGGCGGCACCTTCGATAAGGCTGCTCTCCTCGCAAAGAAGGCTATTATGAGACCCATCGACTCCTGCCATCCCGATCCTTACTATGCAGACCTTGAGAAGGAAATGCTCGAGAAGATCAACGCTCTCGGCATCGGTCCTCAGGGCTTCGGCGGTAAGACCACCGCTATCGGTCTCAACATCGAAACTCTCCCCACTCACATCGCGGGTATGCCCTGTGCAATCAACATCAACTGCCACGTTACCCGTCATAAAACGGAGGTACTCTAATCATGGCAAGAAAGATCACACTTCCCCTTACCGAGGAACTTGCAAAGACCCTCAAGGCTGGTGACGAGCTTCTCGTTACCGGTGTAATCTACACCTCCCGTGACGCAGGTCACAAGAGAATGTGCGAAACTCTCGCAGCAGGCGAGAAGCTTCCCTTCGATCCCACCGACGCTACCATCTACTACGTTGGTCCCACTCCCGCAAAGCCCGGTCAGGTTATCGGCTCTGCAGGACCTACCACCAGCGGACGTATGGATGCTTACGCTCCCACAATGATGAGCGTTGGCGCAAGAGGTATGATCGGTAAGGGCGCACGCCTTCCCGAGGTCGTTGAAGCTATGAAGAAGTACTCCGGTGTTTACTTCGGTGCTATCGGCGGCGCAGGCGCACTTCTTGCAAAGTGCATCAAGAGCTGTGAGCTCATCGCTTACGAGGACCTCGGCGCAGAGGCTCTCCGCAAGCTCTATATCGAGGATATGCCCCTTGTTGTTATCATCGACAGCGAAGGCAACAACCTCTACGAGTCCGGCCGTAAGGCTTATCTCGAAAGCAAGTAATTGCAAAAAAACGGCTCACCGCACGCGGTGAGTCGTTTTTTGTGAAAATGTTATATTTATTTTAATAAAAATCAAAAAACCTCTTGACAAATGTGACAAAATGGTGTATTATTATTGTATCAATAAAATTTTTGGAGGCTATTATGAAAAAGCTTACAGCAATCCTTGTTGCCATCGTTCTTATGATGAATATGATGGCTATCTGTGCATCTGCAGCTAATTACGCTAACGCACAGCCCATTGACATTACTAATAACATCAAGTGGACCACCCTGTACGAAATGTACGAAAAGAAGCTCCCCATCGTAAGAGCTGACGCTGTTTTCATTCCCGCAATTGAGTACGAAGCAGCAACCGCTCCCGGATCCGGTATGCGTACCATCACCATCACCGACTGGGCAGAGAAGGGCATGACCTCTTACTTCGATGACTATTTCAACCTCGGCGACGGCTTCTTTATGTATGACGGCGTTTGGGCAAACTCTGTTGCAGATCCCTATGACCATGGTCTTATGTCCTACTCCTTCAACGTTCCCGAGACCGGCACATACGAGATCGTATTCCTCGGCTGCGCTCAGATCACGGATGCAAACCTTGATAATGATCAGAAGGACCGTGGATTTGCATTCCAGATCGACGACGGCGACATTATGCAGGTCAATATCTCCGATACTGAAGGCGTATTCCGTGAGTATAGCTACAACTACAACAAGGCTGATCTTGAAGCAGGTCGTCTCTACACCACCAACGGTGTTAACAACAAGTACTATCAGCCCGTATACTACTATGGCATTCAGCTCGCTCTGACTGCAGGTTCCCACACCCTTGATTTCTATCACCTCTTCTCCAGCGGCGATCACGTATTCACCAGCGGCAACGGCCCCCGTCTTAACTACTTCGGCGCATACGTTCAGAAGTACCTCAGCGATGCTGAGCTTGCTGCTTACGTATATCCCGAGCTCACCACCGAGGAAGTAACCACCGCAGCTCCCGAGCCCGAGACCACTGCAGCTCCCGAGACTCAGGCACCCGAGACCCAGGCACCCGAGACCGCAGCTCCTGAGACCCAGGCTCCTGCAACTCAGGCTCCCACCACCGAGGCTCCCAAGGCTGAGGGCGGATGCGGCGCAATGGTAGGCTTCGGCACCGTTCTCGCTATCATCCCCGTAGCAGCTCTCGTTATCAAGAAGAAGAGAGACTAATTAGTATTTAACTGATTAAGACTACATAAAAGAAACCGACGGCAAATGCCGTCGGTTTCTTTTTGGGCATGGAATCGTAAACTTTCTGTCAACTTTTCTTCTATTTGCCAATTCGGCTTGACAATATGCGTTATATATGTTATAATTATATGATTTAATAGGTAGGAAACTTGTTTTTACCCCTAAACCACAGAATTTTTTATTGAACGGAGAGATAAAATGTACAGAATCGTTGAAAAAAAGATTTTGAACCCCACCGTCGTTCAGCTCCAGATCGAGGCTCCCCTTGTTGCTAACAAGGCAAAGCCCGGTCAGTTCATCATCCTTCGCGTTGATGAGCAGGGCGAGCGCATCCCGCTTACCGTTGCAGGCACCAACAAGGAAGCCGGCACTGTTAAGATCATCTTCCAGATCGTTGGCGGCACCACAGAAAAGCTCAGCCACAAGGAAGAGGGCGACTATATCGAAGATTTCGTTGGTCCTCTCGGCGTAGCAACCCACCTCGATGGCCTCAAGAAGGTTTGCATCGTTGGCGGCGGCGTTGGTTGCGCTATCGCAATGCCCATCGCTGAGGCTCTTCACGCAAGAGGCGTTGAAGTAACCTCCATCATCGGCTTCAGAAACAAGGATCTCCTCATTCTTGAGGACGAGTTCAGAGCTTGCTCTAATACCCTTCGCGTTATGACCGACGACGGCTCCTACGGCGAGCACGGTAATGTTACCGTTCCGCTCAAGGAAATGCTTGATGCCGGCGAGAAGTTCGATATGATCATCACCATCGGTCCTCTGATCATGATGAAGTTTGTAACCCTCACCGCAAAGCCCTTCGGCACTCCCGTAACCGTTTCGATGAACCCCATTATGATCGACGGTACAGGCATGTGCGGCGGCTGCCGTCTTACCCTCAACGTTGACGGCAAGAAGGTCACCAAGTTCGCTTGCGTTGACGGCCCCGACTTCAACGGCTACGAAGTAGATTTCGACGAGGCTATGTCCCGCGGAAGAATGTATTTCGATTTCGAGCGTCACGCTCACGAAGAGACCTGCAATCTCTTCAAAAAGGAGGTACAGTAAAATGGCAAAGGCAAATATGTCGCTCACCCGTAACCCCATGCCCAACCAGGATCCCCTGGTAAGAGCACATAACTTCAGCGAGGTTGCTCTCGGCTATTCCGAAGAGACCGCTATCGACGAGGCTAACCGCTGCCTTAACTGCAAGCATATGCCCTGCGTTGACGGCTGCCCCGTTAAGATACATATTCCCGAATTTATCGCAAAGATCAAGGAAGGCGACTTTGAGGGTGCTTACCAGATCATTTCTAAGTCCTCTTCGCTTCCCGCAGTTTGCGGCCGTGTATGCCCTCAGGAGACTCAGTGCGAGTCCAAGTGCGTTCGCGGCATCAAGGGCGAGAGCGTAGGTATCGGACGTCTTGAGAGATTCGTTGCTGACTGGCACAACACCTTTGCAACCGAGGCTCCCGTTCGTCCCGAGTCCAACGGTCACAGAGTTGCTGTTGTAGGTTCCGGCCCCTCCGGTCTTACCTGCGCGGGCGACCTTGCAAAGAAGGGCTATGAGGTAACCGTATTTGAGGCACTCCACACCGCAGGCGGCGTTCTTGTTTACGGTATTCCCGAGTTCCGTCTTCCCAAGGCTATCGTTGCCAAGGAAGTTGACACCCTCAAGAAGCTCGGCGTTAAGGTTGAGACCAACGTTGTTATCGGTAAGACCCTTACCGTTGACGAGCTCTTCGATATGGGCTTTGAGGCTGTATTTATCGGCTCCGGTGCAGGTCTTCCCAACTTCATGGGCATTCCCGGCGAGTCCTACAAGGGCGTTTACTCCGCAAACGAGTTCCTCACCAGAAGTAACCTTATGAAGGCATATCTCGACAATCCCGAAACTCCCATTATGAAGGGCGGCAAAGTTGCAGTTGTTGGCGGCGGTAACGTTGCTATGGACGCTGCAAGAACCGCACTCCGTCTTGGTGCAGAGAAGGTATATATCGTTTACCGTCGTTCGATGGAAGAGCTTCCCGCACGTAAGGAAGAGGTTGAGCACGCAGAGGAAGAGGGAATCGAATTCCGCCTTCTTTGCAACCCCACCGAGATCATCGGCTACAACAATCCCGAAGATCCCCGCGATCCCAAGAACGGCTTCGTTACCGGCATGAAGTGTGTTAAGATGGAGCTTGGCGAGCCCGACGCAAAGGGTCGCCGTCGCCCCGTTGTTATCGAGGGCAGCGAGTTCGAGATCGAGGTTGACACCGTTGTTATCTCCATCGGTACTTCCCCCAACCCGCTGATCAAGTCCACCACCGAGGGCCTTGAGGTTAACGCACACGGCGGTATCATCGTTAACGAGGACGGTCTTTCCTCCCGTAACGCTGTATACGCAGGCGGTGACGTTGTAACCGGTGCTGCAACCGTTATCTCCGCAATGGGCGCAGGTAAGACCGCAGCAAAGGCAATCGACGAGTATCTTTCCAAGTAATTGGTTTTAATTTCTTCCGTGACCGTATTTTCGGTCACGGAAGAACGCTATTGAACAAAAGCAATTTGGCTTTGATTACTTTTGTCCCAAATAAATTTTGCGCAGAAACTTTGCGCCTATATAAAGGAGAAGGAAATGAAAACATCCTTTGATTTCAGCATTGTGGACGAGATACTCTCCTCCTACAAATGCAGCCAGCAGGCGATAATCGCCATTCTCCAGGATATCCAGGAGCATTACAGATACCTCCCCGAGGAGGTCTTCCCCCATCTTGCATCCAAGCTTGGTATGACAGAAGCGGGAATTTACAGCATTGCAACCTTTTATGAGAATTTCTCCCTTGAGCCCAAGGGCAAATACGTCATCAAGATCTGCGATGGCACCGCGTGCCACGTAAGAAGATCGATCCCGATCCTTGAGCGTATCCGTTCCGATCTTGGTCTGAGCGAAACAAAAAAGACCACCGACGACCGTAATTTTACCGTTGAAACGGTTTCCTGCCTCGGTGCTTGCGGACTTGCTCCCGTAATCACCGTAAACGACGTCGTCCATCCCGAAATGACCCCCGATAAAGCATCAGCTCTTTTGAAACAGCTTAAGGAGGAGATCGAGAATGCTCAATAATAGACAGGATTTTATTGCCTACCGCGAAGATTCGGTAAAGGCATATGCGGCGCAGACAAAGAAGATCATCGTTTGCGCAGGTACCGGCTGTGTAGCAGGCGGTTCTCTCCACATCCACGCAAAGCTTAATGAAATTATGCAGGCAAAGGGACTTCCCGTAGCTGTTGAGCTTATGGTCGATCCTCACGGCGAGGAAATCGGACTCAAGAAGAGCGGATGCCACGGCTTCTGCGAAATGGGTCCCCTTGTTCGCATCGAGCCCCAGGGCTGGCTTTACACAAAAGTTAAGCTCGAGGATTGCGAGGAGATAGTAGAAAAGACAATTGTAGGCGGCGAGTGCATCGACCGTCTGGTTTATAAAAAGAACGGTGAGATCTATCGCGAACAGTCCGCGATCCCCTTCTACCGTCAGCAGACCCGTGTCGTTCTCGAGCATTGCGGCAAGATCGACTCGGATTCCATCCGCGAGTACATTGCTATCGGCGGATATTCGGCATTTGAAAAGGCTCTCTTTGATATGTCGGGCGACGAGATCATTGCCGAAATCTCAAAATCCGAGCTCCGCGGACGCGGAGGAGGCGGATTCCCCGCGGGAAAGAAATGGGAGCAGGTCGCAAGACAGAAGGAAAAGCAGAGATACGTTGTTTGTAACGGTGACGAGGGCGACCCCGGCGCGTTTATGGACAGAAGTATTATGGAGGGCGACCCCCACAGAATGCTTGAGGGTATGATGATTGCGGGCGTTGCTTGCGGCGCATCCGATGGATATATCTACGTCCGTGCGGAGTATCCCCTTGCAGTTGAGCGTCTTCGCAACGCGATCAAGCAGGCTGAAGAGCTCGGTCTTCTCGGCGACAACATTCTCGGAACAGATTTCAGCTTCCATATGCACATCAACCGCGGCGCGGGCGCATTCGTCTGCGGCGAGGGCTCTGCTTTGACTGCATCCATTGAGGGTAAGCGCGGATTCCCCAGAGTTAAGCCCCCCAGAACGGTTGAAAACGGACTTTTCGATAAGCCCACCGTGCTTAATAACGTAGAAACCTACGCAAACGTAGCGCAGATCATAAATAACGGCGCGGATTGGTTCCTCGGTATCGGCGTTCCCAAGAACTCGGGCACCAAGGCATTTGCACTCACCGGTAACATCTCCAATACCGGTCTTATCGAGGTTCCCATGGGAACCACCCTCCGCGAGATCATATTTGACATCGGCGGCGGTATGCGCGGCGACGGAGAATTTAAGGCAGTTCAGATCGGCGGTCCTTCGGGCGCTTGTCTTACAAAGGAACACCTTGATCTTCCCCTCGACTTCGATACTCTCAAAAAGGTCGGAGCTATGATCGGTTCTGGCGGTCTTGTTGTTATGGACTCGAACACCTGTATGGTCGAGGTTGCACGCTTCTTTATGAACTTCACGCAGAACGAATCCTGCGGTAAGTGCGTTCCTTGCCGTGAGGGCACCAAGCGTATGCTTGAGATCCTTGAGCGAATCGTTGCAGGCGAGGGACGTGACGGCGACATCGAGCTCCTTCTTGAGCTTGCAGACACCATTTCCGCAACCGCACTTTGCGGCCTTGGTAAGTCCGCTCCCAACCCCGTTGTAAGTACCATCAAGAACTTCCGCGATGAATACGAGGCACATATCTATGAAAAGAGATGTCCCGCGGGAGCTTGCCAGAAGCTTAAGAGAATCTACATTGATCCCGAGCTTTGCAAGGGCTGCTCCAAGTGCGCGCGTCAGTGTCCTGTCGGCGCAATCAGCGGTAAGGTTAAGGAACCCTTCTCGATCGATCTTGAGAAGTGCATCCGTTGCGGCAGCTGTATCTCGGCTTGCCCGTTCAAGGCAATTAAGGAGGGCTAAATTATGAGCGAAAAACAGTATATGACAATCGACGGTATTCCGGTCGAAATAAACGGCGAGAAGAACATTCTCGAACTTTGCCAGAAGATCGGCGTAAAGATGCCCACCTTCTGCTATCACTCCGACCTTTCCATCTACGGCGCGTGCCGTATGTGTATGGTTGAAAACAAGTGGGGCGGCATTGAGGCTGCTTGCTCGACTCCTCCCCGCGCGGGAATGGAGATCAAGACCAACACCGAGCGCCTTCGCCGTTACAGAAAAAATATTCTCGAGCTTCTGCTTGCAAACCATTGCCGCGACTGCACGGTTTGCGAGAACAACCAGAAGTGTAAGCTCCAGGAGCTTGCAATGCGCTTTAACATTGAGGGAGTTCGCTTCCCCAACCGCGCAAAGTCCACAAAGAATGACGATACCTCGTCCGTTTGTATCGTCCGTGATGCGGGCAAGTGCATCCTCTGCGGCGACTGCGTAAGAGTTTGTAACGAGATTCAGAACGTTGGTGCGATCGATTTCGCTCACCGTGGCTCGAAGATGGTTATTTCCACCGCTTTCGGTAAGCCTCTTGCGGAATCCCCCTGCGTTGGATGCGGTCAGTGTGCGGCAGTTTGTCCCACCGGTGCTATCGTGGTTAAAAACAATATTGATTGCGTTTGGGAGGCTATTTCCGACCCGAACGTAAGAACAAGCGTGCAGATCGCGCCCGCAGTTCGCGTTGCGATCGGCAAGGAGCTCAAGTGCCGTGACGGCGAGAACGTAATGGGCAAGATCGTTGCCGCACTCCGCCGTATGGGCTTTGATGAGGTTTATGACACATCTCTTTCCGCTGATATCACCGTTATGGAGGAAACTGCGGAATTTATCGAGCGTCTTGAAAACGGAGGCAAGCTCCCGCTTATCACCTCCTGCTGTCCCGGTTGGATCCAGTATGCGGAGAAGAAGCATCCCGAGTTCCTCGAGAACATCTCCACCTGCCGTTCTCCCATGCAGATGATGGGCTCTCTCATCAAGGAGCAGAACAAGGACGCGGAAAAGAAGATGTTCCACGTTGCAATTATGCCCTGTACTGCAAAGAAGTTCGAGGCTTCGCGTCCCGAGTTCACCAAGGACGGTCAGCCCGACGTGGATGCAGTAATCACCACTCAGGAGCTCATCCTTATGATCAAGGAATCGGGTCTTGAATTCAACGATCTTGAGCCCGAAGCAGTTGATATGCCCTTTGGCGCAATTTCGGGCGCGGGCGTTATCTTCGGCGTAACCGGAGGCGTAACCGAGGCGGTTCTTCGCCGCGTCGCCGAGAGCAGATCCCGCGAATCTCTGCTTCAGGCGGCAAACGCAGGTCAGCGCGGTATGGAGGGAATCAAGGAATTCTATCTGCCCTACGGTGACCGTCAGCTCCACATCGCTGTTGTAAGCGGACTTGGCAACGCAGAGCGCGTTCTCCTCCGCGCATCCGCAGGCGAGCATTTCGATTTCATCGAGATCATGGCTTGTCCCGGCGGTTGCATTAACGGCGGCGGTCAGCCCTACGCGGGCAAAGCGAAGGAAGCAAGAAGCAAGGGCCTTTACGAGGCTGACAGAATGCAGAGCATTCGTTGCTCGCAGGAAAATCCCATTGTAAACTCTGTTTACAAGAAGATCATCAAGGACCGCGCTCACGAGCTTCTCCACGTACACTATACCGCAAAACACGAAGACTAATTCATAATGAATGCGGTAGCTTTGCTGCCGCATTCAAAACATAAGGTGAAAAAATGCGTAAATTTGATACAAAAGTTCAGCATCTGAAATATAAGGTGCTCCGCGAGGTGGCTCGCCTTGCTTGGAACGATACTTTGCTTGAGAATTGCATCGACATTCCCAAGACCATCGTTCCCGGAAACGAGCCCACGATGCGTTGCTGTGTATATAAGGAGCGCGCGATCCTTGGCGAGCGTGTAAAGCTTGCTATCGGCGGTGACAGACAGAATCCGAACGTGATCCAGGTCATTGAGATCGCTTGCGACGAGTGTCCCGTCAGCGGATACGAGGTCACAAACGCCTGCCGAGGCTGTCTTGCCCACCGTTGCGAGGACGTTTGCAAGAAGGGTGCGCTGTCCTTCGATGAAAACCACGTTGCGCATATTGACAAATCAAAGTGCGTCGAGTGCGGAGCCTGCGCGAAGGTCTGCCCCTACACCGCTATCGTAAAGCGCACCCGTCCTTGCCAGAATGCTTGCAAGGTCAAGGCGATCTCTATGAATGAGCAGAAGGCGGCACTCATCGACAACAACAAGTGCATCCGTTGCGGTGCGTGCGTTTATCAGTGCCCCTTCGGCGCTATTCAGGATAAGTCCTTTATCGTTGACGTTATCGAGATCATCAAAAAGAGCAAGCGCGAGGGCGCGGGTAAGGTATATGCAATGGTTGCGCCTTCTATCGCCAGCCAGTTTAAGTACGCAAAGCACGGTCAGGTCATCACGGGTCTGCGCAAGCTTGGATTTGACAAGGTCATCGAAGCGGCACTCGGCGCCGATCTCGTTGCTCTTGCCGAGTCGCGCGAGCTTGCAGAGAAGGGATTCCTCACCTCCTCTTGCTGCCCCGCATTCGTGACCTACATAAACTCTGCGTTCCCGAATCTAAAGGAATTCGTATCGCATAACCCCTCACCGATGGCGTTGCTCGGCAAGGTCATCAAGGAGCGCGATCCCGAAGCGAAGGTCATCTTCGTCGGTCCTTGCACCGCAAAGAAGGGCGAGTCTCAGCGCGAGGAGGTCAAGCCCTACGTTGATGCCGTTATCACCTTCGAGGAGCTTCAGGCTCTCTTTGACAGCCGCGATATCGACATCACCCTGCTTGAGGAATCGGGACTCGACGACGCATCCTATTACGGACGTATTTTCGCGCGTTCGGGCGGACTTTCCGAGGCAGTCGTTCAGGCACTCGATGAGCAGAATATTGATTTTGAGGTCAAGCCCGTCATCTGCGACGGAATCGAGGCTTGCCGTATGGCACTTCTCAAGAAGAATAAGAACATCCTCGAGGGCAACTTCATCGAGGGAATGGCGTGCATCGGCGGCTGTATCGGCGGCGCGGGATGCCTGACCCACGGAGAAAAGAACAAGACCGAGGTTGATAAATACGGACACGAGGCGAAGGATAAAAAGATATCCGACGCTGTCAATAACTAAAAAATACGGAGCTGATTTTCGAATCAGCTCCGTATTTTTACTCAAATTTCAGACGCAGATTTGACCACCTGACAACTCCGCGGCAACCCGCGTACTCATAAACGCGCCGCGCGGGATTGTTCTCGCCCGTGTAAAGCGACATAAACGTCGCGCCGTGCCCAGAATGGTGGCGGCACATCTCGCAGAAGATCAGCGTTGCGATGCCTCGACCGCGATAATCGGGATGAGTGCCTATTCCGCAGAAATTCCCGCGTATACCCGCCCCTTCGCGTACCTGCGAGAGAGGACCCGTGTAGCCGATGACCAAACCGTCCTTGCTTTCATCCACGGCAACCACGATTGGCTGATCGAGATGAGCAAGCACAGTCTTTTTCCACCCGGGATTGTTGATCGCATCAAAAAGCTCGGCAAGTCCGCGGTGACGCGTGGGGTTATAGTAGGTGATTTTAATACCGTCCGCCTCGAGAGTCTCTAAGCGTTTTTCCTGATCCCCCGGAACTCTGTATCCGTCGAGGGAAGAGTAGTAGGATATTTGCGCGCACCATTCGGCGTATCCGCGGCGAAGTAAAAGCCGCGCGGCGAGCGAGTCCGATTGGATACCGGGCGCGCAGGGGTGACCGTCGGTGCTACTCGGAATGATCCAAGGCAGATGCGCGGGATTGTGAAAGACTGTGTCAATGCGCTGTGCGCCGTAATCGTCACGCAAGAGCCTTTCGGCTTCGTCGAGCAAAGCGGAGGCGCAACCGCTCCCGCGGTGCTCGGGAAGAACTCCGAAATAAGTCAGATATGAAACGCCCTCGCAGTTTGGAAAACGAGCGGAAAGAAAGCCTATCGGTTCACCGTCAACCACAGCGCTAAGCGTCAGAGTGCCGTCCATATTGAATATGCGGTCGAATTCATCCGTCTCAAGAGGGCGGTAAAGCAGACCGTCGGTGAGTATCAGGGAATTATATATCTTTTTAAGATCACCAACCGCGCCTCGGACAATACTGTATTTATCTGTCATTTCAATTTTTATCCTTTCAAAGGAATATAATCGGGATTAAGCACCCCGATCAAGTTCTGCCAATTGTGGAGGATGGGTGAGCATTTCAGCTTGGCAATTATTGTTAATATTATACCACATAAATTATGCAACTTCAATAGAATTTTTTATTTTTGGGGATTTACAATAACGCGAAAAAATGGTATAATAAATTGAATAAATATTTTTTCGGAGGTTACCTATGGCAACCAAGGCTTTTGAAAGAAGAAGAAAAGAGGACAGACCCGTTCTTGCCATTTGCTATGACTTTGACAAAACGCTTTCCCCCGACGATATGCAGGCGCAGGGGTATATTCAATCTGTCGGATACGATGTTGGCGAATTCTGGCGTCAGACCGATGTGCTTGCGAAGCAGAATGAAATGGATCAAAACCTCGCTTATATGTATATGATGGTGCGCGAGGCTGTGGGAAATCTTGTTTTCAGCCGCAAGACGCTTGCCGAGTACGGTTCGCACGTCACGCTTTTCCCCGGTGTCGAGGATTGGTTTTCACGTATTCGCGAATATGGCGCGAAGCGCGGGGTGATCGTTGAGCATTACATCATCTCATCGGGTCTGCGAGAGATGATCGAGGGCACGCGCGTTGCGGGTGAGTTTGAAAAGATATACGCCTCATCATTCTATTTCAATGAGCGCGGAGTTGCCGTCTGGCCCGCGCAGGTCATCAATTACACCAACAAAACGCAGTTCCTTTTCAGAATATCGAAGGGTGTGCTCGAGGTCAACGACCCGGCGGTCAACGATCCCGTTGCGCCCGAGGAGCTTCGCGTTCCTTTCCGCAATATGGTCTACATCGGCGACAGCGACACCGATATTCCTTGTATGAAGCTTGTCAACTCCAACGGCGGACACTCGATCGGCGTTTATAATTCCGAGACGAAGGACAAGTCGAAGGTGCACAAGATGCTCCGCGATCGCCGCATCAAGTATTTCGTACCGGCCGATTACCGAGAGGGCGGCGAGCTTGATCTGCTTCTCAAGGCGATCATCGAAAACACCGTGACGAGAGAAGTGCTTGAAAACAAAGCCGAGATTGATACCGATGATGCGGAGTAACCGAAAAGTGATGCACTACACAAAAATGCACGGCATCGGGAACGATTATCTTTTCGTTTTCGGTGAAGTCCCCGAGAATGCCGCCGAGCTGTCGCGGAAATATTCCGACAGAAAAAATGGCATCGGCTCTGATGGAATGATCTATATTAACTATTCGGACATAGCCGATTTTTCAATGCGCATCTTCAACGCCGACGGCAGCGAGGCGAAGATGTGCGGAAACGGCATCAGATGCGTTGCAAAATTCGTCCGCGAGAGGGGATATACCGACAAGGATGAGCTGACCGTCGAGACTCTTTCGGGAGTCAAGCGGATTTGGATGGATAGCGAGGGTGTCACAGTCGATATGGGAAAAGCGGAAATTTCGGCTGACGTGCTACTTGATCTGGGATTTGAATGCACACCCGTGAGCGTCGGAAACCCGCACGCGGTGATATTTACAGATGACGTTGCCCTCGTTCTGCTTCGAGATATAGGACCGAAGATCGAGCATAACAAGGCGTTCCCGGGTAGGGTCAATGTCGAATTTATTTCGATAGTTGGCGAAAACGAGCTCCGTATGCGAGTTTGGGAGCGGGGAAGCGGTGAAACACAGGCTTGCGGCACGGGAGCTTGCGCCTCCGCCGCTGCGGCTGTGAGTAAAGGCTTTTGCCGCGCCGGCAAGCCGATAAAGGTACACCTCGACGGCGGAGACCTTGAAATTACCGTCAAGGAAGATCTCACCTGCCTCATGCGCGGCCCCGCGGAATTTGTTTCCGAGGGGGAAATAGAATAAAAACACAGCAGCATCTTGCGTCCGAAGATGCTGCTGTCTTGTATGTTTATTTGTCTTTTTCAAAAAGTCCCCAAAGACTCATAACAAAGCCGAGCAGGGGAAGTATGGTGCATAAGATAGCATCAAAATCTTCATCTACGATAAGTACATTCATAAATTCTTCCGCAAAAACGAATGCCATACTCATAAGAATCAACATAATTCCAAAAAGTATTTTTTTCATATAATTATACTCCTTTGTTAAATTGAAATAGGCTTAATTGAAAGATTCCTTGTTCTTCAGCACAAAGTTATAGTTCAATTCGTTCAGATCGTCTTCGTAGTTGTAGAAAGCGCTGTCACATTCATCCAAAATTTCATCGATTTCATCGCTATCCATCTCGTCTAACATTTTCTCCCGTTCGTCTCTGTCAACGGGAATGTCCCGACCGAATGCTGCAATTGCTTTCCGACAAATAGCGGCGGTTGCATTTGCCCCGATTGCGGTAAATGCACTCACCAGTTCACCTGAAAAACTGCCGCTGGAATTGTAGAAAAACTGAGAAAATCCGCCATTGTTCACTTCCATTTCAAGGGTCTGGGTAATGTAGAAGATTCGTTCTGCCTCGCTCAAAACAGACATATCATCACCATACCGAGTTTTATTTTCAAGATGTTCGGTCATAGCGACAACAAAATCGTTTGTGTCGGTCAAATTCCAGATGTGTTCCATATCAGTGCTCCTTTCAATTTGTCAAATGCAATTTTATTGATTGATATTATTATAACATAAAAATACCATTAAGTAAATATATAGTTTGAATTATTTCGGGTAAAGATAGCTAATTAATATAATTTATTTCAAACAAACGATACCAGGAAAGCTATGTTCGCACTTGCTGATTATTCATTATTCATTATTCATCAGCGAAGCGGCTTCATTATTCATTACAAAACTTATGTTGGTTAAATGAATAATGAATAATGAAGGATGAAGAATGAATAATGGTAATGTCCCCCACCCTTTATATAAACTTTCTGTAAAACAATCCCCCATTCCCTTGACATTGATATGCAAAGGATATATAATTAATAAGTATGCTTTTTTATGGAGGACTTGACTTGATATGAAAACTAAGACCGAAGAGATGTATGCCTTGATGAACCCTTGGCGGCTCTTTTTCAAGGTCGCTATGCCGGGTATGATAAGTATGTTCGCAATGTCTGTATACAGCATCATCGAGGGCATTTTTATAGGACAAACTCTCGGAGAGGGCGCATTTGCGGCGGTGAATATCGCAATGCCTCTCGTTATGATAAATTTTTCGCTTTCCGATCTCATCGGCGTCGGCGCATCGGTGCCGATCTCGATAGCCCTCGGTCAGGATGACAAGGAAACGGCAAACAACGTATTTTCCTGCTCGGTCATTATGATACTGATCGCTTCTGTGGTCATGGGCACGATCATGATCTTTGCCGCAGAGCCGCTTTCAAGACTTATGGGAGCGGACGGCGAGCTTCTTGACACGGCGGTCAGATACCTGCGAACCTGCGCGCTTCTCGGGCCGCTTGCAACCATCTTTTTTGCAATGGACAACTATCTCCGCATCAGCGGATACGTTAAAACAAGTATGGCGATCAACATCGGCTCGAACCTCTTGACACTCGGGCTTCTCACATTCTTCCTTCTCGGAATGAAGATGGACGTTGTTGGCTCGGCACTTGCCGTTTCGCTTTCGATGTGCGTTTGCTCGGTCATTGCTATGATCCCATTTTTGAGGGGTAAAACTCTTCTTAAATTCACAAAACCGCATTTTCACCTTTCTATGTTCAAGCAGATCGCAGCGTGCGGCTCTCCTGTTTTTCTCAACAACGTTGCGGGCAGAGTTACCTCGATCCTTATGAACATCTCGCTGATGACGCTCGGAGTTATCGAATTCGGCGAGGGCGGCGGAACCACCGCGGTTGCGGTTTATGCCGTTCTGATGTACGCATCCGACCTCTGCTGGCCGCTGCTTTACGGTGTCAGCGACTCGCTCTCGCCCGCAATCGGATTCAACTGGGGTGCGGCGAATTATGACCGCGTCAAAAAGATCGTCCGCTGCGGATTTATCGGAACAGCCGTCATCGGCTTTGTTTCCACCTCGATCCTCTTTTTCTTCCCCGGAACGATCGCATCGTTGTTCGTCAAGGCGGAAGATGTTCAGCTCCTTGAGATTTCAACGCACGCCATCAGGCTTTTCTGTCTGGCGTATATTTTCCGTTGGGTGGGCGTTGTGACCCAGGGGTTCCTTTCCGCCATCGAAAAGCCCGCACTTGCAACCGTTATGTCGGTGTCGATCGCGCTCATCTTCCCCGTTTTGATGCTCGGTGCACTCTGGGGTCTTGGACTTGACGGAATCTGGCTCAACTTCTTCGGCGCAAATGCCCTCCTTGCCGTCCTTTCCGTGATAATGCTCAACATCGTCGGCAAAGAGATAAAGAAAAAGCAAGCGGTGCAAGGAAAATAATCACAAATACCCATATCTTCTCATATACTGTTTTTAGAACAACAGAAAGGAAAGAAGATATGGGTATAATTTTTACAAACAAAGAGCTTAGCACGGAAAACATTGCATGCGGAGGCAGCTTCAGCATTACGCTGACCCTGACCGCAGAGCCGAATTTCATCGATGATCCCGATAACCCCGTCACCGAGATCCCCGTGGCGGGTGCGACGAACGTTGTTGTCAGTGACACGATTTCGCCCTGCTTCCGCATAACCGGACTTTCATCGCCCACAAAGGGCACGGCTACGCTGAGCAATTCGAACAATATCGTCTGGACGATCGATTCACTTGCCGAAACCGCAACCGAAACCGCGACTCTCACATTTAGCGTTCAGCATATCGGACCTTGTTCGGGCACGGTTGAGGTCAACGAGCTCACGAGCTATGACGATGCCGAGGGCGGAACGGCTACCTTCCCCTCGCCCACTATCACGGTCGATTGCGGCATCAATTTCTGCGAGGGCAGATGCGCCGAGCCCGTCGATTTCACCGCTTCGGGCTGCACCGACAGCATTGAGTTTGATGCGGGCGACATTTGCATTGAGGGATTCGGCAGGATCGTGCGCGTGAGCGCAGTCCTTCGTTCTGTTTGTCCCGGCAAGCGAGTCGCACTTGCTGTGATCCTCAACGAGGTCGATGACGAGGGCAATGAGCTTGGCAGAGGAGTGAAGTTCTTGACCGTCCCCGCCGTTGTGGGCGAGGTCTGCCGCGACGTCAACATCAATTGCGTCACTTTCGTCATCCCCGATCTGTCCGATAACACTCTGCCGCCCTGCGCTGAGCGAACCTACCGCGCCCGCTTCATCGCCAACTATATAGACAGCGATTTCACACCCTGCTGTCCCGATGAGGTGGCTCCTTAAAAAAATGTGGCTGATCCAAATTGGATCAGCCATTCGTTTTTTATTTCTTCAGTTTTTCAAGGTCGTTCTTGCGGATCTCGACACGTCTTACCTTACCGCTGATGGTTTTCGGGAGTTCATCGACGAATTCGACGATTCTGGGGTACTTGTAAGGTGCTGTGTGAGTCTTGACGTAATCCTGGATCTCTTTTTTCAGAGTGTCTGTGCCTTCGGTGCCCTTTACAAGGACAATAGTCGCTTTGACGATCTGACCGCGAACCTCATCGGGAACGGGAGTGACAGCGCACTCAAGAACGTAGGGCAACTCCATAATGACGCTTTCGATCTCAAACGGGCCTATGCGGTAGCCGGAAGATTTGATGACGTCGTCGATTCGACCGACGTACCAAAGATATCCGTCCTCGTCCATCGTTGCTTGGTCACCGGTATGGTAGTAGCCGTCGTGCCAAACGCTGTTGGTCTTTTCCTCGTCGCGGTAGTATCCGATAAAGAGACCGCAAGGAATATGATCCTTGGTGCGGATGCAGATCTCACCCGTGTCACCGGTGTTACATACGTTTCCGTCTGGATCAAGCACAGCAACGTCGTAAAGAGGGCTGGGCTTACCCATAGAGCCGATTTTCGGAGTAGTTCCGACGAAGTTTGCAATTGAAAGCGTGGTTTCTGTCTGACCGAAGCCTTCCATAATGGTAAGTCCGGTTGCCTCCTTGAAACGCTCCAAAACCTCGGGGTTGAGTGCCTCGCCCGCCGTTGTGGCATACTGGATCGAGGAAAGATCGTATTTTGAAAGATCTTCCTTGATAAAGAAACGGTACATTGTGGGCGGTGCGCAGAATGTCGTGATGTTGTATTTTGCAAACATCGGCAAAATATCCTCGGAGCGGAATCTGTCAAAGTCATAGGTGAAGGTTGCCGCCTCGCAAAGCCACTGACCGTAAAGCTTGCCCCAAAGTGCCTTGCCCCATCCGGTATCGGATATGGTGAAGTGTAAGCCGTTCGGATTTACGTTGTGCCAATGCTTTGCGGTGGGATAATGACCAAGAGCATATTTGTAGGAATGCGTTGCGATGCGGGGATATCCGGTTGTGCCCGAGGTGAAGAGCATAAGCATCGGATCGTTGCCGCAGGGTGTATCTTCTGTGCGGTAATAGTGTGTGCTGAAGCGTTCCATTTCAACGTTGAAATCGTTCCAACCGTCCTTTTTGCCTCCGACAAGGATCTTGAGCATATCGGGGAACTCGGCTGCTGCTTTTTCTGCCTCGGCGGAAACCTCTCCGTCAGCGGTGCAGACGATAGCCTTTACACTCGCCGCTTTGTATCTGTATTCGAAATCGTGCTCGACAAGCTGATTTGTTGCGGGAATTGCGATCGCACCGATCTTGTGAAGCGCAAGCATGCAGAACCAGAACTGATAGTGACGCTTGAGCACAAGCATTACGGTGTCGCCTTTTTTGATACCAAGCGATTCGAAATAGTTGGCTGTTTTTGCCGAATATTTCTTCATATCGCCGAAAGTGAATTTGCGGTCGGTTTTGTCCCCCGCTACCCATTGCATTGCAAGCTTGTCGGGATCCTTTTTTGCGATCGCATCAACACAGTCAAAGGCAAAGTTGAATTTATCGTCATTTTTAAAGGAGATACCGTTGAAGACACCTTCCTCGTCATATGTGGAAACGATAAAGTTGTCGGCAACCGTGGCGGTGCTTTCTTCCTTTTCGATAGCCTTGGCGTGAGTGAAGGGAACTTCGGGGTATTCCTCACTGACCTGACCGTCCTGAGGATTGAGAACTACTGCGTGGAATTCGCATCCGCCCTCGCTGACGGCGATCATGCCGTGAGGAATGAGGGAATTATAGAAAATCGAATCGCCTTCGTTTAATATATCCACGTGGCTTCCAACCTGAACCTTGAGTGAGCCCTTGACGATAACGTCAAACTCCTGTCCGTTATGCGAGCTGAGCTTCATTGGAGCGTTCTGCTCCGCGGGGATATAGGGGAATTTTACAAGGAAGGGCTCGGCAAGCTTATCCTTGAACTTGGGCGCGAGGTTATTATATTCAACGCCGTGCTGCTTTAAGATTTTAAGTCCCTCGCCGCGGCGGGTGATCGCAAACGAGGTAAGCGTGGAGCTTCTACCCTCAAGCAGGTCAACAACTTCAACTCCGCAGGCTTTTGCACACTTGTAAATAAAGGTAAAGCTGAAATCTGTTTCACCTTTTTCGAGAAGCAGATAATCCTCGACCGAAACGCCTGTCAGCTTTGCAAGCTCGGCGGGTGCAAACCCTTTCGCTTCGCGCAGAGCTTTGATTCTGCCTGCAACTTCTTTCAAACTGTAATCCATTTGTTGTCTCCTTTTTGACTTTGATTACCGATTTGAATAAAACAAAAAACCCGCCTCAACAGAAAACCTTGAGACGAGCCTTAAACCCGCGGTACCACTCAAATTACGGAAAAATTCCGTCACTTACCGGACTCTGACAAATCCTTTGCTTTAACGCAGCAATACGGAAGGAGTCTACTGGGCTTTCGCCGTTCGGTCCTTCGACTCAGAAGTGATGGGTCATTGGAGCATTCTGCCACTGTCTTGCACCACCCGACAGCTCTCTGCAAGCATCACGCACCGACCGTCTTCATCGCAGTCGTTTTTTGTGATATTCAAATTTTAATAAATTATAGCACAGAAAATTCTGTTTGTCAATAGTTTTTGAAGCTTTTTTAATGCATTGCGATACTTTTTGACGGCGGAGGTTGAATTCCGCCGTCATAATAAGTCGTTATTTTATGCCGAAAAGCTTTGCGGCGTTGTTGTAAAATATATCCTCGCGCTCTTTCTCGGTGAGATCGACTTGCATAAAGCGTTCGATCTCACTCTCGGGCGACCAAAGAGGATAGTCTGTGCCGAAAAGCACGCGGTCCGTGCCGTAGGCGTGGATAAGCTCTTTGGCTTTTTCGGGGGAGATGGCATAGAGCGAGGAAGAGCAGTCGACAAAAAAGTTTTCGCGTCCCGCATAATCCTTCCAAGCATCCTCCCACATCGACCAACCGCCGAAATGCGCGCCGATGACAGTCAGATTTTTGTAAATATCAAGGATCGGCAGCATTCTGTTGGGGTTTGAATAGTCATATCTGCAGTCACCCGTGTGGATGAGGATGGGGAGTCTGCCCTCGCAAAGCTCGTACATCTTGAGCATACGGTAGTCGTCAAGCTTGACCTTTTGAATGTCGGGGTGGAGCTTGACACCCTTGAGCCCAAGGCGAATGATCTCGTTGACATCGGCTTCCATATCCTCGCTGTCAGGATGAAGCGTGCCAAGACCCGTGAATCTGCCGCCGCTTTCGGCAACAGACGAAGCTATGAAGTTGTTTATACTTGAAACCTGCTTTGGGGTGGTTGCAACGGATTGAACAATGAAATGTTCGATTCCCGCGCGTTCTCCGTGCTCGAGAAGTGTAGAGATCCTGCCGTCAAGGCTTGGCGGAAGCTCGTAAAAATCCGCGGTGGCATTTGAGGCTTTTTCTGCGATCTTATCGGGGTAGATGTGGCAATGTGAGTCGATTATTCTGTATTTTTTCATTTTTCAATTTCACTTTTTCAGTCCGAGCATTTCAACGGATTCATCACGCATTTTGTACTTGAGTATCTTGCCCGCCGCGTTCATCGGGAAGGCATCAACAAAGACAAAGTATTTCGGAACCTTATGCTTTGCGATAGAGGCATTGCCGTAAGCGCGCATCTCGGCTTCATCGGCGCTCTCACCCTTGTGGAGAATGATCCACGCGCAGCATTCCTCGCCGTAGGTTTCGTCGGGAACTCCAACAACCTGAACGTCGCGTACCTTGGGGTTGGTAAGATAGAATTCCTCGATCTCGCGGGGGTAGAGGTTCTCGCCGCCGCGGATTATCATATCCTTGAGTCTGCCCGTTACCTTGTAATATCCGTCGGGCGTTCTCATACAGATGTCGCCCGAATGGAGCCAGCCATCAGCGTCGATGGTCTGTGCGGTAGCCTCGGGCATCTTGTAATAGCCCTTCATAATATTGAATCCGCGCGCCACAAATTCTCCGCTTGTGCCGTCGGGAAGCTCTTCTCCGGTTTCGGGATCAATGATCTTGCATTCAACGCCGGGGAATGCGCTGCCAACCGTTTCAACGCGGTGATCAAGATCCTCGTTGACCTCGCCCATCGTGCATCCGGGCGCCGCCTCGGTCTGACCGTAGACCGAGATGATCTCACGCATATTCATCTCGACGGACGCACGGCGCATAAGGTCTGCGGGGCAGTTTGCGCCCGCCATAATGCCGGTTCTCATATAAGAAAAGTCGGTCTTTGCAAAGTCTGCGTGGCTGAACATTGCGATAAACATCGTCGGAACGCCGTTGAAGCAGGTGATGTGCTCGTCATTTACGCAAGCAAGCGAGGATTTGGGCGAGAAATAGGGGATGGGGCAGAGAGTTCCACCGTGGGTCATCATCGATGTCATCGAAAGAACCATTCCGAAGCAATGGAACATAGGAACCTGAATCATCATACGGTCGGCGGTGGAAAGATCCATTCTGTCGCCGATCGTCTTGCCGTTGTTGACAATGTTGCGGTGAGTCAGCATAACGCCCTTGGGGAATCCCGTGGTTCCCGAGGTGTACTGCATATTGCAAACGTCATCGGGCTTGACAAGAGAGGCGCGTCTGCGTACTTCCTCGCGCGGAACGAGCGAAGCGCGCGAGAGCATCTGTTCCCAGGTCAGACAGCCTTCCATATTGAATCCGACGGTTACGACGTTGCGCAGGAAGGGAAGATTCTTGGAATAAAGAGGAGTGCCCGGCTTGAGATTTTTGAGTTCGGGACAGAGCTCTTCTATAATAGTCTTGTAGTTGATGTCCTTGCAATACTCGATCATAACGAGGGTATGGGTATCCGATTGACGGAGCAGATACTCGATTTCGTGGATCTTATAGGCTGTATTTACCGTTACAAGAACTGCACCGATCTTGGTGGTTGCCCAGAAGGTGATAAACCATTGCGGAACGTTGGTTGCCCAAACGGCAACGTGATCGCCCGCCTTTACACCGAGAGATATGAGCGCGGCGGCGCATTCATCAACGTCGCGGCGGAACTGCTCGTAGGTTCTTGTGTAATCAAGAGTGGGGTATTTGAAGGCATACTGATCGGGGTAGTGCTCGACCATAGTATCGAGAACGTCGGAAAATGTTGCATCAATAACGTCGTACTTTTTCCAAACGAAGGTACCCGTCTTGGCGCGATTGTAATATGTGCGGTCAAATACCTTCTTGTTGCGCGCAAGAGAGGAAATGTAGTTTGTGAAATGGGTCAGAACGATATCTGCATCCTCGATCTCCTCGTTCCACGCCGCACAGATAAAGCCCTCGTAGTTGAGGGATGAGAGCGCGCCGAGGAGCTTGCCGACTTCAAGATCACCTTCGCCGATGAGAACGGTCTTGCCGTCCTTCATATCGCCGAGACGGACGTACTTGATATAAGCGCCGAGAGTCTTGATGGTCGCTTCCGCAGTTTCGCCCGCGCCGAAATATGTTCCGCGAACGTTCCAGGATGCGCCGATCGCGGCAGATGCAAAGTGGTTTATGATCCCGATTACGTTTTCGGTGTTCGAAAGATAGCCGATAGTTTCGAAAAGTATATTTACATCCGCATTTTCTGCGCGCTTGATCGCGCTTGAAAGCTTTTCATCAAGAGCTTCATAGGAGGGGAAGCTTTCAATTCTGACAATAACGTTGTCAATTCCCGCAGATGCCGCCATATCGATGTATTTGGTTACCAATTCTGCACTTGTTTCGTCGCTTTCAAGGGGGGACGGCATACGAAGTGCGGATACGGTGAGATTTCTGTTGACAAGCTTGCGCTTGGCATCTGCAACGCGGTCGCGGCGCAGAATGCTGTCGTGATGACCGTTACGTTCCTTTACGGCGTCGTATATTTCAAAGCCCTCAAATCCGTAATCATATGCGAAACGGCAGGTATCAAGAAAGGAAGCACGGCTTACGTTCTTGGTTGAAAATACGATCTTCATATTTTATGCCTCCTCAAATACGATCTTGTTGAGCGCGTTGATATACGCTCTGATACTTGCCGCAACGATGTCGGTGGACGTGCCGTTGCCCGAATAAAGCTTTCCGCCCTCGCGCAGCTTTACAAGTGCCGAGCCGAGAGCCTCTTTTCCTTCGGTGACCGACTGAACCTGATAGTCATCAAGCTCGTAGTGATGTCCGATGCACTGCTCGATTGCACGGAAAGCGGAATCAATGGGACCGTCGCCCGCGCTGACACCGCATATGATCTCGCCGTGATACTTGAGGGTGATCTGCGTCATTGCGCTTGAAAGATTACTGCTTGTGGTGGTGTAGTTTTCAAAATGATATGTTGAAGGTGCCTGCATTGCCGAGCTTGCGATCAATGCCTCGAATTCCTTTGCGCCGACAGCACCCTTCTTTTCGCAAACCTGTCTGAGAGCCTTGAATACGTCGCCCGCATCCGAATCGGAAAGATCATATCCGAGAAGTGCCGCGGCATCAGCAACCTGAGCCAAGGTGGAATCCGAATCGAGAAGAATATTTTTCTTTTCGTTTACCGATTTATCAGCTTCGTATGCTTCGTGATTGATGCTTGAAACCATATCCTCGATGCTTGTGTGAAGACACGTGTTGTTCAGCTTGATCTCTGCGCCAATCTGTGCACCGCAGGTGTTCACAGCATCCGAGATCTCGCCCGTCAAAAGTATATCTTTGCCGATCATAGCGCATTTGAGTCCGTCAGCACCCGCCCCGATAGCGGCAAATGCGGAAGCGACAGCCATATTGATGCGGTCGGAAAGCTCAACGTATACGGACACCGAAACCGCACCCTTTACCTTTTCGACGAGCTTTGCAATCTGATCGGGGGTGGAAGCCCCCGCAACGTCGCAAAGAGTGATGATACTTGCGCCCTTTGCCTCTGCTTCGCGCGCTGCAGCGATCAGGAAGTCCTCGTCAGCTCTTGTTGCGTCAAGCGCGGAAAATTCAACGTCGTCGCAAAGAGTCTTTGCCGCACTTACAAGCTCGCCTATCTTTTCAAGCATTTTTGTCTGCTTGATATGATATGTATATTCCATTTGAATCGTCGAAACGGGAAGCTCGACCTGAAGACGGGGGGCTTTGGTATCCTTGATGCATTCCCAAGCAGAAGTAACGCCTTCACTGTCAAATCCGACGGGAATGGCGAGCGTGGAATTCTGAATATTCTTTGCGATAGTTTTATATATGATGGAATCCTCGCGAAGATTTTTTATCGCGGGGAGCTCAACGCAATCTGCACCAACGCGATCCGCACAGTTGGCAATGGCGGATTTTTCACGGAAAAGCAGGGAAACCGTGCGGTTTTCCGAAAGCTTTTTGAGTGTGATGTCCGAAATATTGATCTTTTTCATTTTTGAGATCTCCTTACAAAATACAATGCATTTTAAAGTAGTGTGCCAACAAAAAAACGCTTCCGCTCTTTGTTGATCCAAAGAGACGAAAACGTACATTTCTATGTTTCCGCGGTACCACTCTTCTTCATTCCGTTTGGAATGCACTCCGGATGCCGACACATCCTTACTCTGTTACGGGAGCACCCGTTTGCCGCTAATATAACGTTCACAGCAACCGCTCCGCGGTGAGTTCTGCAAAAATTTCACTATGCCTCGCACCAATCGGCAACTCTCTGAAAGTGAAGATATTCGCGTACTGTTCCGCATCTTTGCGTTTATGATAAAATATTATAGCATATACGAAAAGCTTTGTCAAGAGATTTGAGGAAAAAAGTTCTTTTGATACCCTCCGGCTATTCTTGTCATCACAAACAGTTGACTTTGCGCAACAAATGTGATATACTTAGAGTGACAAGAATAATACGAACTAGTTTTTTGGCGACAATTATCCGCCATCAGTTCGTCAAACGCCTCGAATGTATTAATATACTATCATCGGCGTCTTCCTGCTGCTGACGAATATTTGTCAGCCAAAAAATCTCCGACCCGAGAGCCTTAATTTTTAGGTAATTTTGGGTGCGGAGGACGACGCAAGATATTAATCTTGCTAGGACGACAAGCCCAAAAGCGCCAAAAATTAACGCTCTCGGGCTAGTTCGGATTATTCTTGTCACTCTAAATAAATGTTAAAATAGGTGGCTTGGCGATGACAAAAGGATCGTTTTTTGAATATTGTGCGGCAACATACCAAACGGCGCCCGATTATCCGTTTGATGAGGATTTTGAAACCGCCGTGCTTCGCCACGCCGATACGCGAAAATGGTACGCGATCGTGATGAAGGTGCCGCGCCGAAAATTCGGCATCAAGAGCGATGAAGTCATCGAAGTAGTCAATTTGAAATTGCCGACAGAGATGTTCGGCTCTTTCGGTGCATCGGACGGCGTTTATCCCGCGTACCATATGAACAAGCTTCATTGGATATCGGTGCTTCTGCCCGATGCCCCCGATGACGTTGTGCAATTCCTTACAAGCGTCAGTTTTGAAGCGACAAAGACGAAAAAGAAGCAAACAAATAAAAAGGTCAAAGCTTAAAAACAGTATAATTTACATATCAGAAAGGAATTTGATCATGTCCTATTTAACCTCTCGCAGTGCAGATGCCGATGTACGCATTATGTCAAGCAATATTTTGTTTGATAAGACTCTCTCGGATCGCCTCCCCCTTATTGCCGACTACTATCGCGCAAGTGATGCGGATGTGATCGGTATGCAGGAGGTCAACCGCGTTGGAACTGCGCTTTTTGAAACTCTCGGCGACATTTATGCTCCCGTAGCACTTCGTCATCCCGAGGATAAGCATTGCTTCACCCCAATCATCTACCGCCACGACCGCTTTGAGCTGCTCGAGGGCGGAAGTCAGCTTTACCGCAGCCGCGGCACAGATACCAAATCAATGGCTTGGGCAGTCCTCTCCGACAAGAGAAACGGCAAAAAGCTGGCGTTGATCAATTCTCACGGCTCGCTGATTCTGAAAACATACAACCTTGATGCAACCAATGCTGTCGAGGGTGAGATGTGGCGCGTCGATAACGTTTGTCAGATGCTTGAAAAAAAGGATGAGCTCCGAGAAAAGTACGGTGCCGATCTCCCCGTTTTCGTCACCGGCGACTTCAATGCCCACCCGGAAAGCGATTCGATTCAGAATATGAAGAAGGTCCTGCCCGACAGCGCCGACATCGCAACCGTCAGCGCCACCACAGGCATCAACTCCTTCCACGGTGTTCCCGCCCGCCCCTGCGCCGAGGGCACGCCCATCGACTTCATTTTTGTCACCGATGATGCAGTAAAAGTCCTTGTCCATTGCATCCCCGACGACGAGGCATCGATCGCCATCTCCGACCATTGTCCGGTCATTGTGGATGCGAAATTGAACTGACAGTGCCAAGACACACGAGGAATGTGAAGAACTCATAATGAAAGAGGGCTGACCGAAACGGTCAGCCCTCAAAATTTGGGGTGTTGAAATACGCTATAATTATGTATGCCTACCGAAACAAGAGAAGCGGAAGGACGATGGATGCCAGCAGATTTGTAACCGTCAAAGATACTATGGGAGTCCACACGTTATCCGTCTTTTGATAGGACCAGCATGCCAGCAGGTGAATTGGCAAATGGACAAGGTAACCTCCCAGCACGAACGCTGCATCACCACGCCAGAGAATATCTATTACAGGCGGAATCAGCGTGATAGCGGCTACACACAGATAGGCAAGCCAGGGCTTGTGGTAGCATACCGGCGCAAAACCAAAACAGTAGAATAAAGCGCAGATACTGATGGGTGCGAAAACCGATAGAGCAACTGTACCGAAGATGGGTTCAAGGTCAACCGTGAAAAGCGGAGTATGGCTGACGGACATCTCCACTACCGGAAGGCATTCGAGCATATCATCGATATTGAAGCCGCAAATGAACAGAGTACCCGACAGCACCAGTTCAGCTCCTATAATTATTCCCACGGTCAGCATAACGTGCTTCAAATAATAGCGCACATCGGTAGTTACCATAAACCAATCTTCCTTTAAGTAGCTAGACATAAGTAACAACATAACGACAGCGTTGGCTACGTGGTAGACGATCTCAATCCATACGCTTTTCTCCCACTGTTCCCAAAGCCCGAGTCCGACAAAAGGCATAAACATGGGAAACAGTATGAAGACCCAAATCCAACAGGGAATCAGGCCAAAAATTTGGATTTTTTCCGGCTTGCTGGTCATAGAGGGGAATAGTTCGCTCATGATTTCGCTCCTTTCTGAGATAAAAAGCCGCAGAGTATCCCCTGCGGCTTTGGTTGCGGTCAAAGCCGCGAGTGAGTCAATTGAAAAGTCTCTGAACCTATATTTGCGCGCATAATTTGTGCTAAAGTGATATTAGGCGACAACGCGCAAATGATTGGTGTTGCGTTGCAACACCAAGAGGTTCTTCGTCCGTAAATTTAATCGAAAAATACATAGACGGACAAGTCCGTCTATGTATTTTTGGTCGAAGTGACAGGACTCTGAACCTATATTTGCGCGCATAATTGAGCGCAAAATCAATATGCGGTGACAGCGCGCAAATGATTGGTGCTGCGTTGCAACACCAAGAGGTTCTTCGTCCGCAAATTCAATCTAAAAATACATAGACGGACAAGTCCGTCTATGTATTTTTGGTCGAAGTGACAGGACTCGAACCTGCAGCATCGTGCTCCCAAAGCACGCGCGCTACCAATTGCGCCACACCTCGTTATTGATTTTTCGTACTTATATATTATACCACGAAATTATGGTTTTGTCTACATGTTTTTGTTAATTTACTTGATTTTTTCGTGGATGGATGCGATTTTGATTGACAAGCTGTTTTTTGTGTGTTATAATTATATGAAATTTTGTTTTTGGAGATCATTATGAAAATAAAAGGCGCGATTTTTGATATGGACGGCACCCTTCTTGACTCGCTTTGGGGTTGGGAGGAGCTTTGGGATTGGGGCGGCAAGAAATACCTCGGTATCGAGGGCTACAAGCCGGACACCGCAATCGACAAGGCTGTGCGCACGATGGTGCTTTATGATGCGATGGTATACGTGCACGAGCACTGCGGTTTTGGCCCCGCAGAGGAGCTTATGAAGCATTTCAACGACATACTCCCCGAGCTTTACGCAACCCAATTTGGGCTCAAGGACGGCGTGCGTGAGTTTCTTGATTACTGCTTTGAAAACGGAATCCCGATGTGCCTTGCCTCGGCGACCGAGAAGCTTTATATCAACACAGCCCTCGACCGCCACGGTATGAGAAAGTATTTCCGCGCGGTGCTTTCCTGCGCCGACATTGGCAAGGGCAAGGAAGAGCCCGATATTTTCGAGGCGGCTCTCGAGGTTTTGGGAACTCCCAAAGAGGAAACTTTCGTTTTCGAGGATTCCTATGTCGCGCTTGAAACCGCCGCACGTGCGGGCTTCCCGACCGTCGGCATCTTCGACTGCCACGCCTTCGAGCAAGAAAGACTCGCAAGATCCGCCACGCACTATATCGCAGAAGGCGAAACAATGATGAAGCTTGTGCCTTTTGAAGAATAACAGTAAAAATCATCGCTTCGGCGATGATTTTTTCAAAAAATATGATATAATTTTCTCACAACCCCTTGACTCTCCCCTTGGGTGTAATGATAAAATGTATTTGCGGGGCGGAAATAGCGCTGTTTTGGTCTTGCAGAATACTATTTTGAAAGGTAAAAACTATGTATAAGATCGGTGAATTATCAAAGCTTTGCAACATTTCGGTAAAGACGCTGCGGTATTATGACTCGGTTGGTCTGCTCATTCCGGACGAGATAGACAAATTCACGGGCTACCGCTACTATTCCGCCGCGAAGCTTTCGGAGCTTTATCGCATTATAGCACTCAAGGAACTCGGATTTTCGCTTGATGATATCAAAAAGCAGATCACGGCGAAGGAGAGCGCCGATATAGTCGAGTCACTTGAGGCGAAAATGCGGGAGCTATCGGAGCTTATCGGCAGTACCGAAAAGCAACTGAAGCGGCTTTGCAGCATTCGTGACGATCTGACACAGGGTGAGAGAAAAATGTATAACATAATTATCAGACAGACCGACGGAATGCGCCTGGCGTTTATTCGAAAGACATTTCGGACGAAGAATGATGCGCTTCTTGCGGCTGAAAAGATCGCGTGCGAGCTGCCGAAAGCAATCCTCGGCAAGCGCAAGGTCATAATCAACTACGAAACCGAGCACAGAGAGTCGGATTTCGACCTCGCGGCTTGCGTTGAGATTACGGGAAGCCTGCCGAAGGGTACGGATTACAGTGAAAAGATTGTGGTGTTCGATGGAAGCGTAGCTTCGCTTGTTTGCCCCGCCGATGATCTTGACGGTGCGTACAAGGAAATGATCCGTCATTTGAACGACACGAATCACAAAGTTTGCGGTGCGTATTATGAGATCTACCACGATGATGGTACGGTCGAGCTTAAGGTGCCCGTATTCGAGCGAGGCAACGGCACGATATTTGAGACCGAGGATATTGATCTTCCTTTCGTTGACGATCCTGAGGTGTGCGGAAAATGGGCAATGATCGACATCGTTCCCACGCGCGAGCATTTTGTTTACGGCAAGCCGAAGTGCGGTCATCGTGCGTGGCTCGATGAGTTGTATTTCATTGACGGCGGGCAGAGATATTGGGCGCTTGCAGGTTGGACAAAGGGCTACCTCTTTACCTGCGGTGCAAGACGTCAGCTTACGCTTAAAAACAAATATACGATCGAGGATGATGGCGGTCATAAGCTTCTTTTCATTGAGATGAAGCATTGGCGCGACGGCGGCGTACTTAGTGAGGGTGTTCCCGAAATTTGGGTTTATGAAAAGGTCGGAGATAAACGATATGCTTCTAAAGAAGAAATCAGAAGATGCGACAATGTTGACTATCCCTTTATTAACGATGATAATGTTCTTGGAGTATGGAAGGTAAGAGATTTTTATATCAACATCGATGATTTCGATCACAAGAAGCAAAATTGGCCGGAAAATGATTTTTATGTACAACAGCTGGAATTTAAGAACGACGGAACATTCGTGCAGTCAACAAAGGAACATTCAAACCATCTTACGTGGACAAAGGGCTTGCTACTTTATAAAAATGAAAAAGTAGCCTGTGCATACGAAATCAAGGTGTTTGATGGCATAGAATATTTGATCGTGCAATGGAAGACCGGAGATTATAATTTCGGCGGCGGCAGAATTTATTGGTATGTTTATACCAGATAACTTTATATAATGAATAACGTAGCCATACCCGCGAGGGTATGGCTACGTTATTCCACCCGCCTGCGGGGCGCAGTCGGGTTGGAGCACATTTTGCGAGGCTCTGCCTCGTGCTCCGTTAAAGAAACTTTTCGAGAAACGTTTCTTTAAAATCTTCAAAAGATTTTAGCTTTTTTAATTGAGATGAAAAAATCCGCCATTGTT
>JAGBRZ010000251.1 GCA_017632155.1 Clostridia bacterium | reverse complement strand
TTAGCTTTGCAAAATACAAATCCACTACATTGGTGCCACATTCAGCATATTCTCAATGAAAATTCCATACCCCGTGGTCGGATCGTTGATGAGAACGTGGGTGTCGGCACCGACGAGCTTGCCGTTTTGAATGATGGGGCTGCCGCTCAGGTTTGTGGTCAAAAAGGGACAACAAAATTTACGAAAAAATGTTTTTGAGATGCTTCATTTTTTCTTCGCCCGGCACGGAAAATATTTGTGTTTCCTTGCCGATAGCTGCGTATTTATGCTCGCCCATAGCGTGATAAGGAAGTAACTCGACCTTTTCGGGAATACCGCAAGAGGAAAGGTATTCTTTTATCCTTTGTAGCTCTTCCTCGGTATCATTAACTGTGGGAATGATAGGAATCCGTATCCATACAGGGGTGCTTTTCGCAAGCAGGCTTTTTAGATTTTTCAATATCAGTTGGTTTTCAACGCCCGTATATTGTCTGTGTTTATCGCTGTCAAAACATTTTACGTCATAAAGAAACAGATCCGTGTAAGGAATAATTCTCTCAAAGATCTCAAACGGCACATGTCCTGCTGTGTCCACGGCGGTATGTATGCCGTTTTTTTTACATTCCTTAAGTATCCCTTCAAGAAAATCAATTTGAAGCATGCACTCTCCACCCGAGAAGGTCACGCCGCCACCGGAAGTTTCGTAAAAGGACTTGTCTTTTAAGACTTCCTTTAAGACCTCATCAACCGTATATTCTTTACCACAGATATCTCTTGCATCTTGTGGGCAAAACAGCGAGCATCTGCCGCAAAGGTCGCATTTTTCCATACTGTTCGGGCACTTTTCGCGACATTTGCCACACCCCGTGCATTTGTTTTTATAAAACATCATTTGCGGTTTAGCGCTTTGGCTTTCAGGGTTATGACACCAAGCGCAGCGCAGATTGCATCCCTTGAAAAAGACGGTTGTGCGGATGCCCGGACCGTCCACGTAGGAATTTCGTTGAATATCAAAAATTGTTGCCGTATTCACGTCAATATCTCCTGAATGATCGGTAATATTTCAGAGCGCATATCTTGAAATTTTGCATATCCCAAAATATGTGCTCCCATATACACGGTAATCCCATTCTTTCGGTCGATTGCGTAATATGCCCCTGCGGCGCCACCCCAACCGAAATCGGATTTTCGATCGTCCTGCGGGCATCGTTGTCCCAGACCGTATCCGTAAATCTTCACCCAATAGGAACTCAGTTGCTCCTCGGTCAATTGATTGGTTGCCAATAAATCGATCGTTTCCTTTTTCAAAATGATGTCGCCGATACGAAGTGCCTCAATAAATTTGATATAATCCTCTACGGTAGAGATGCAGCCTGCACCACCGCTTTCGTACCTTGAACCAAGCTTATACGGAATGCACTTATCTCTCTCGATGATCCCCTTTTCCGCATCATAGCAATATTGATTGACGATTTCGTCTAATTCGCTATCATCCAACAGAAACGTAGAATTGTTCATTTCAAGAGGATCAAAAATATTCCGTTGTACGTATTCCCCAAAGGTTACGCCCGATAAGACCTCAATGAGCGCGGCTAATACATCATGGCAAAGGCTGTATTCCCAACGCGCCCCGGGTTCAAACGACAGCGGCTTTTTGGCAAGATAGCGCATCAACTCGCGCGTTTGGCATTCGCCGCCCGTTTCTTCCTTACAAAGCAGAATTTGAGGGCTATTCAGATTATAAGAAAATCCTGCCGTCATCGTAAACAAATGACGAATCAAAATCGGATTTTGAGCAGGAACAATCTTGTCTTTGCATTTAACCGTCATTTTTTCGAATTCGGGCATATAATCACTGAGCCGATCGCCAAGAGAATAGAATCCCTTTTCCCATAGTTGTAATGCCGCCACGCAGGTGATCAGCTTAGAGCAGGAATAAATATTGTATTTTTCCTTTCCCGTGACCTTTACTTGCTTTTCGGTATCCGTAAATCCGTTTGCGTGGCGGTAAACGCATTTTCCGTCCTTCATGACAATACAATCGTAAAACGGAACGCCAATTTCAAGAAAGCTATCCAGCTTATTAGTTAGTTTTTCAAACATCATATCATTCCTTTCGTGCTTATATCAGCATCATTTGTAATTGTTTGATTTTCTCGGCGTATTCCTTGGCAAGAGCCGTTTCTTCATGATAGAGAGTATGCTAATCCTATTTATATCTTAACATTCGCGTAGGATTGCCAATCATGATTTTATCCGAAAGCTCTTTGGGAAGCTTGGGCAAAATATACTCAAAGCAATAGGCAAATCTCGGTTGGTTGATCATTTTAGTCTCTGCATCGAAGCCGTTGAAAAAGGCTGCGTCATGGGACAAAAGAATTTGATCCTCATAGCCTGCACGGCAAAGCTCTGCAAGAACAGACACCTTTTGGTCTACGTATTTCTCGGAGGTGTTTTCATATAAGCGGTCAAGTCCAAGAAAACAGCCGTAAGATGCTACTTCTTTGACAAAATTCAAATCCGAGGTATCACTCAGATGACCAACGGTAATTGCCTTTTGGGGAACGCCCGCTCCAAGCAAAATTTCAAGTGCCTTGCGTGCGTTTTGATTTTGGGCATTGGTGTGCATGACGATCGGAAGCCCCGAATCCAGATGAGCCATCGCCGTTGCTCTTAGTAATTTCTCTTGGAATTCTCCTGTTTTTTCCTGTTCTACGGCGCATTTAATGATCCCCGCGTTGACAGCCTCGGCGTCGGAAACGATCCAATCGCAGATCCGTTCTGCAGAGGTATGGTACAATACGGGTTCATCGGTATAATAAAAGCCTGTGGAGCAGATGATATTGACCTCGCTTTGTTCCGCTACTTGCTTTAATATATCAAGATCTCTGCCGATATTAACAGGAGTACAATCTACGAACGTGGAAAGACGGTATTTCCCCTTCAGTTCCTTCAAAAACGCAACTGCCGTTTTTACAAGAAGCTCTTTATCCAGATATGCCTTGCCCGCCATGCGATAAGCATATTCGCTGTAACAGCAGATATGCTCGTGGCAGAGGGTCAAGCCAAGCTTACTTTCTTTTATATCACCTAAAACCGTCTTGATCATTTTTGCTCCGTTCTTGCAATAATATCGTCTTGTATTGCTTCATTTAGCTTTACAAAATAATCCGAAAAACCGCTGACGCGAACGCGCAGATGCTTATAGTCGTCGGGCGTTTCCTTTGCACGTATCAAATCCTCTTTGGAAACGTAGGTGAGCTGGAAATGTACCCCACCGTTTTCAAAGTAGGTTCGGAACAGATCTACGGTTTTTTCAAAATTATCATCGTTTTTAATCAGAGCTTCGTCAAGGGTAACGTTCGTTACGGTTGAGCCGCATCGGATCCCCTGCTCGTCGACTCTTGCAATAGAATTGAGCAGCGCTGTAAGTCCCTCTCTGTCATATCCGCCGCTTTGCCCGAAACCGAATTTTAACATCTCGCCCGCATATCTACCGTCGGGAGTAGCCTTAGTACATTCGCCAAACCACTTGTGGTGTGGATGATAACCGATCAGATCCCCTATAAGTATAGGATAACCGAATAGATTTCTTTTTTCCTTGAGGTGCTCCGAAATACTATTGAAAAATCTTCTCGCCATAGCGTTTGAACGCTCGGTATCGTTTCCGAAAAAGTCGCCTTTTTTCTTGATAAGCAGGTGAAGA
>JAGBRZ010000250.1 GCA_017632155.1 Clostridia bacterium | reverse complement strand
CAACCGATTCGGGGGTGACATCTTTGACTTCATTTTTCTTGTTGGCTTCATTGATTACGTTTTCAAATACGCTCATTCTGTTTTACCTTACCTTTCTTTCGGTTTACTTCCCTTGCTCTTGCCGAGTTCGGGAGTCTTGGGTGTTTCCTTGGGTCTCTCGCTTCTCTTGCGATTGATCTCCTCTAACTTTTTTCTTACGGACGGCTTACGGTCTGACTTGCCCTCGCTCTTATCATCAGATCTTTCGGGATTTTTGGTAGCCGTCGAGGATGGCTCGGACGGAAGGTTTCTTTCGGGTTCCGTTCCCTCCGGCACCCTCGTAGTTTCCGTCCGAGCCGCAGTAGGGTTTTCCATTTCGTTCTCCTCCTTTTGGATAGGCTTGCCAAGGATCTCATCGGCAAGCTTCTCGTCGGCACTCTTTTCGGGTTTGTCGTTTTCGGGAACGTCGGTCTTTCCTTCGTCCTTTTCGATCTCCTCTTTTTCACGAATGATCTCTGCGCGAAGGTCAGCCGTATTGACTCTTGCAAGATTGAATCGCTCGGTAATTCGTGCGATCTTGCTCTCGTCCTCTGCTCTGACCATAACGTCAAAGACACCGCCCGTTTTGTCTTTTTCCTTCAGCACGGTGTAGAGGATACCGTACTGCTTGGCGACCTCTTTGAATTTCGGCAGGTCGCTATCCCTAAAGGTGTAAACCTTCAAGGGCTTGCCGCTTCGGAGCATACTTTCAAGTCTCGCGGCTCCCTTTGTTTTCTTTTGCTCACGAGCAATCGAATACAAAAGAACAGCGGCGTTCTTCGCACCGCTACCCGAGAGCTTGACAAGAACCTCCGCGCCGTTCAGCATCATCCTCATGACCTGATCAGCAGCTTCTCCGGATGTGTTCATCTCTTGTCCTCTCTTTCGTTAGTTTTTGTTTTCGCATCGTTGGCATCTCTCCTTTGAAGATCCTTGTCGGGAATGTGAATCGTGTTGACCACCGCCTCAACAACACCGCTTCTTGCCGCAATGTCCTCGCAGAGCTTCATCTGCTTTCGTAGATCTGCCATCTGCGAAGATAACTCTGAGATCTCGTCCTTTATCGGTTGCATCGTCTCGGTATCGTGCATACGGCGAAGCTTGTTGCGGAGCTTAGCTCTCTTATATGCGAGTTCCTTAAACTTGTTCGATAACCCCTCTGTAAATGAAGAAAGCTCCTCGGCAGTATTGATGTTATACTTACCAAGAAGCTTTGCTTCCTCATTATACATACGCGCACGTTTCACATCTTCCTTGATAACCGCGTATGCTTCACGGTTATTCGGTCTCTCTTTTGGCAGCGCACCAAGAAGATAACAGTAATGGATATACAACGCATACAGACCTTTTGTTTTTTCTCTCGGCACATACGGCATATACGGAATGACGCGACGATTTCTCGCGTTATCTATGATACGTTCTTTCACATCATCCAAGGTGTATCCCTCTCCGAGCTTATCCATACGGAAGAACTTTTTACTCGCGTCGGGTCGTATGCGAAGATACTGCCCTCTCCACTCAAGTGTGTATCCGAGAGCTTGAAAAAGGTTCTCGAACATTCTGAAGCTTGTACTGTGCTTGATTGCAATATCCATATCTCTGCGAATAATTCCACGCACGGTCGGTCTACCTTCTTGTTCAGCTTTGATCTCACCGATGTGTCGTGTCTTTCCCCTCTGTGGGTTCTTGATTACGGATAGTCCGTGCTCTTGACACAATCGGTCGGAAACCTCGCGCATCCTGCGGTAGTTATCTCCGTCAGCATGAAATCTTCGTCCATCAAAACCCGTCGCACATATCGCGTAGTGGTTATGAACGTGTCGGGTATTAAGATGTGTCGTAACAAGAACGGGAAAGTTTTCTCCCCACATCTCTTTTGCAAAGGCAATGCCAATAGCGTGTGCGGTTTTCGGATCGACTTCATCTTCAGCAAAACTCTGATAGGCGTGGTAGGCAACGCGATCCGAGTTTGTTGGATAGGTTGAAAGATTTTTGTTCATCACACTCAAAGCGTTTTCGGGTGTGCAACCTATTCCCGTAACGTACAATCTCTGCTCTGTCTTACTCTCATCGGCATCATACCAAATAAGATTTTTCAGAGCTTCGCTCGTTTCGTTCTCGGTGGTCTTGTCGAGATCACAGACATACTCAATCAGTTGTCGTAGTCGTTCCTTGACCGCCCATATCTTCGTTGTAGCCAAACTTCACACCACCTCTCACAAGCTGTTCCGAGAGACTTGCAACACAACGCCAAATCTTATCTGCGTTGGCTTGATACTCTCTGTCATCGATAAAGCCGAGCGAATGAGCCTTACTTGCAATCTGATTCATATTGACACCGATCTTTTGGAGTTCCCAAATCACTTGCGAATATTCTGCGGGAGGAAAAGCGACGGGGGTAAATCCGTTTATCAGTTCACGCAAGTAAGCGTTCATCGTTCTTTTCGATGCTGATGACCATTCGCACAATCTCTGATACTCATCATCGTTAAGTCGAATGGTAATACGATGCTTGCGACTGCGGTTTGCATCAAACTTATTCATTCATTTTTGCGGCGGGGTCTTAGGGGCTGTCCCCTCACAAGTAAGCGTTTGGGCGTCCAACCGCGATGCTTGCTAAGACTGAAAGACAGCTCCTCCCCGTCGCCGTCCTCCTTTCATCGCTCGTAAGACTCGCGTTTTCTTGCAGGCGGTTCCGCTTTGAAGGTTACGCCTTTGAAATCTTCCGCGTCAAGAATATATTCGGATTTGTGCCAAGCATCTGACACGATCTGTTCCGCTTCGTGTCGATCCTCTGCTTCAACTTCGACTTCTTTTTCAAGAATTTCGGTGATTTTTACCTTATAAATGTTCATCGTATCACCTCACTCGGCGGGATTCAAATAGTAGATTTCTTCGTCGAGTTCCTCCAAGAAATCTTCCACATCAAGTTCCATATCTGTGGGAACCTTTTTCCCAAGAGGATAGCGATAAATCATACTTGCATCAGTAAGCGGATCACTCATCATACAGAAGTAAGTGAACACGATACGCATATCGTCGAGCAACCACATCTCGTATCCCTCACTAAAATCAACTGAAAAATTTCGGCTTGAAATCAAACAATCAGTAAGAATAAAGCCTTTATTCTTAAACAGATTGTTGTGCTTAACATCATAAGCAGATTCTTCCATGTTTACAATTTCACAGCCACATACCGGGCGGAACTTCCAATCGAGCAACGGATCAAAGTCTGCAAATCCATTGAGATAGCCGTCAATGGTATCTGCGATAAACTTGTTCTCGTCTCTCTGCATCAGCACCTTGCGGAGCTTCTTCTTGAACTTCAAATGGTTCTTGGTATACTTCGATACTTCATCTCTTTTGATCTGAATTTTCACGGTTTTCATTCCTTTCATTTTTGAATTTGATTTGCTTGGTTATCATAAGATAATCGTTGTAGTCCTTACCATCGGGAGGAGGAATGTATTTCACTTCATACTTTCCTCCAAAGATTACTTGCAGGGCATCGGCACCTCTCCGTCCGGCAAAATCGTTGTCAAGGTAAAGACAGATCTTCTTTGTGTTTGGGTGTGTGGCAAGGTAATGCTCAAGCGGCATCGGTATCTTTGTTTCTTCCACTTGTTCCTTTGGCAGATAAATTCCCGAGAGAGATATGAGGTTTTCTGTGTGATAGTCCTTGCCCATATCCTTCAACATCGTGGCGTATGACAGAAGATCAATCGCGCTTTCAAACACTCTGACCGTTGAATTTTCATCGTTGGTGGCGAGCTTGAAGGCGTATCTCTTATCACTTCCTGCCATATCTTTTTTGCCCGAGCTGCCATCGGTTTCGCGTGAGCAACAATGCTTCAGCTTTCCTGTTTCGTCAAAGCCGAGGAACAAAACTGCCCCACTCCTTGCGTGTTCGGTTATCATTCCTTGCTCGTTACACTCGTCGATAATGTCATTATCTATGCCACGGGCAAGGAGATACTTCTTCGCTCGGTCAAGCATCGGTGTGTGGATCGGCATCATAACTCTGTCATAAGTTTTCTTCGGTTTGGGCGAAACAAAAGACGGTATCTCTACCGCCTTACCCATAACTGATTCAACTGCTGTGAGGAAATCCACTCCCCGAACTTTCACAAGATAGTCAAGAGCAGAAGCACCTCCGATACCTCTTGACCACCAAAACCATTTGCCGTTTGAGATCTTGAGTGAGTCGTGAGTGCGAGTGCAATATTCGTTTCCATCGCACTTTACAAGCTCATGTGGATCGGTCGCTCGGAGATAAGAAAGCAGATCTACTTTGCGCGCTTCGGCAATAACCTCGGGGTGAATATACGCCATAGCTTACCTTTCGTCTCGCTCCCGCGCCTT
>JAGBRZ010000249.1 GCA_017632155.1 Clostridia bacterium | reverse complement strand
TTAGCCTGCGCGATGATGTAGTTATCCTCAACGTCAGCGGTCATATAAACGACCCCATCGGTTACGCAGCGTGTTGCGCGGTCTACCTTACGGTAAGGAGCCTCAATAAAGCCGTACTCACTGATTCTTGCATAAGTTGCAAGATAGGAGATAAGACCGATGTTAGGACCTTCGGGAGTCTCGATGGGACACATACGGCCGTAGTGGGTGTAGTGTACGTCACGGACGTCGAAGGATGCACGGTCACGGGAAAGACCGCCGGGACCGAGTGCCGAAAGACGGCGCTTGTGGGTCAGCTCGGAAAGGGGGTTAGCCTGGTCCATGAACTGAGAAAGCTGGGAAGAACCGAAGAACTCGCGGATAACGGTTGCAACGGGTCTGATGTTGATAAGAGCCTGAGGAGTCAGCTTCTCGTTATCCTGAGTGGTCATTCTCTCGCGGATGATCTTTTCCATACGGGAGAAGCCGATTCTGATCTGGTTCTGAAGCTGTTCGCCTACGGAACGGATACGACGGTTGCCGAGATGGTCGATATCGTCGGTGGTTCCAACATCGTGAGCGAGGTTAAGCAGATAGTTGATGGTTGCAAAAATATCCTCGCGGGTGATGTGCTTGGGGCAAAGCTCGTTGATGCGAGCGGTACAAGCCGCCTTGATAGCATCAAGGTCGCCACCGCACTCTTCCATAATAGAAAGAAGAACGGGAGTGGAAACCTTCTCGCGAACGCCGCAATCGAGAAGCTTGTCGCCGATGATCTTTTCGGGCCAGCAGGTGTGGTTCGAGAATACCTTGATAACTTCGCCGTTGTCAAGATAGATCGAAACCTCGTTTACTGCCGCGTATTCGATCTCGAGAGCTTCCTCGGGAGTTACAACGTGGCCTTCCTCGAAGAGGAGCTCGCCGCTGATGGTGCTAACTACGGGCGCAGCAAGACGGCGGTTTGCGATTCTCTCGGAGATAGCAAGCTTCTTGTCGAACTTGTAACGTCCAACGGGAGCAATGTCATATCTCTTTGCATCAAAGAAGAAGTTGTTGATAAGGGTAAGAGCCGCATCGACCTGAATAGGCTCACCGGGACGGAGCTTACGGAAGATCTCGCGGAGGGACTCAACCGATGCGGTAGAGTGGCGGTTGATCGCCGAAGACTCAGACTCGTCCTTTTCAAGAGTTGCGCGGAGACGGATATCGTCGCCGAACATTTCAAAGATATCCTCTGCGCTTTCAATGCTCGATACCATATTACCGGTTTCGGGGTCTATCGAAAGTCCAAGGGCGCGGATAAACATTGTAAGCGGGAGCTTACGGTTTTTATCTATTCTTACATAAATGACGTTGTTGCTGTCTACCTCATACTCAAGCCATGCGCCGCGGTAAGGTATGATCTGTGCAGTAAACGTCTTCTTGCCCGCCTTGTCTATGTCAGAAGCATAGTACATACCGGGCGAACGAATGATCTGCGAGACGATGACACGCTCTGCACCGTTGATAACGAAGGTGCCGTTTTCGGTCATGATCGGGAAGTCACCCATATAAATATCGGTCTGCTTGACTTCTCCCGTCTGCTTGTTATTGAGACGTACGTTGACCTTCAAGGGAGCCGCGTAGTTTACGTCTCTCTCCTTGCATTCCTCAACGGGATACTTCGGCTTCGAATCGATCGAGTAGGATACGAATTCGATGGAGAGATTTCCGCTGTAATCCACGATGGGGGATACGTCGCGAAGAACCTCTGCAAGGCCTTCCTCGAGGAACCATTTGAAGGAATTTGTCTGAATCTCAATAAGATTCGGGATTTCGAGTGTAGTGCGCGTTTTGGAAAAAGATTTTCTTACATTCTTTCCGAGCACCTGGTCTGTTACGTTGACCATAAATTCAATCACTCCATTCAAGTATTTTTCGCTTTAAACATCTTTCTCGGAATCATTTTCGTTTGCGGTAAACAAGAAATATTTTCATACAATATTAATATATCAACCGCACTTCGGAAACAATCCCGACCCATTTTTAGACATATTAAGCGATTATAATGCAGTTTAATATTATACATCTTTTTTTCTCGTTTGTCAATAGGAAAATCAAAAAAAGTTTCCTTTTTACTTAATTTTTTTAAAATTCTTTTCTTTTTATGATATTTTTCGATTTTTGTATATCGCCGAGTCAAAAATGCATAAAATCATATATACTTATTTAGGAGAAAAAAGAAATGGATCAAAAACAAGCCCAAGTAACAATGAGAAAAAGTCTCACAAACACCGCAGCCACGCTCTTCTGCATTCTTGCGGCTGCCGCAGCGGGATACATTATATTCAAATATCTTTTCGCTCTTACACTGCCCTTCCTCCTCGGTGCGGGCCTGGGAGCGCTCGCATCTGCGCTTGCAAACAAGCTTAGCAAATTTACCGGGGCATCGAGAAAGACGGTGTCATTTGCGGTTTTGATCTTTTTGCTCGCCTCATTTGTCACGCTTCTCTTCTTCGGCGTAAGACGCCTCCTCGGAGAGCTTGGGAAACTTGCCGAGGGTATAAGTTCGGGAGAAGGCACTGCAGGAGAATTTTTTCGCAATGCCCTCGATATTCTTGAAAGGTTCGGTGAGAAGCTCGCATCTTTGCTTCCGGACGCGGGATCGGATAACATAGCAGAAAAGACAGAGGCGATAAACGCCTTCATTGAAAAAATCGTTGGCGATACGCTTTCGTCGATGGGAAGTGCTATCCCCGGACTCCTCAGCGGAATACTGAAGGCTCTGCCAGAGCTATTGCTCGGACTCATTGTGACCGTCATAGCGGCGTTCTATTTCACGCTTGACAGTGAGCGGATACGAACCGGGATCAGATCTGTTCTTCCCGAATCTGCAAAGAGAATGCTTTCGCATATAAAAAAAGAAGCGGCGGTTGCCGCCATCGGCTACCTACGCTCCTATTCTCTTATTCTTCTGATAACCTTTGCCGAAATATTTTTCGGGCTCAGCGTTCTTGGGGTGGAATACTCACTAATCATTGCCGCCATAACCGCGATAGTAGATATTCTTCCCGTGCTCGGTGTGGGGATCGTTCTTTTGCCTTGGGCGCTCTTTGCGCTCGTGACAAAGGATATATTCCTCGGTGTTGGGCTGCTGCTACTCTACGTAGTGACGGTCATAGTCCGACAGTTCATCGAGCCGAGGATAGTCGGTGAAAATCTCGGATTGCATCCGCTTTTGACCCTCGCCGCCTTTTATATCGGCTACCGTCTGTTCGGCTTTGCGGGAATACTGCTCGCGCCGCTTTCCATCGTGGCTTGGAGAGCTATCCGCACCTATTCAAAGAATGCCGCTATCAGCGGGAGCTGACGCTCTTCGTGCGGAATACAAATGCCGAAGCCGCAATTATCAGCGCGCCGTAAAATGCAATTGCAAGAACCGAAAGAGTTCCGGCCATAACGCCCGAAACGTAGAAGAAGCACGCAACCGCAATGGCAAGCGCACCGATCATACGGCAGATCGCATCGACAGCATTATTTTCAAAAAATGCGATAACAAGGCAGAAGAAGGAGATGATCTTTTCACCGAAAGCTTCATTATATATATTGTCCTCTCTGCGCGATACCGGGGTGTAATTTCTATCAATAACGTTATTCATTTTATACCTCTCAAAATATGATTATTTCCGTTTTTGGAATCTTTCTGGCATTATTATACCACATCCGATTTCGTTTGTCAAGATATTTTTATCATTTTCGGAAAAATTTTTATTTTTCTCTTTACAAATCGGAATTTTTGTGATATAATAATTCCAACAAAGGAATTAAGGGGTATCAAAATGAGTTTTGATTACATTGAAAGAATAAAGCAAATAAAGAATGAGAAAAAAATAACCAACGACGAGCTCTCGCGTCTTTCGGGAATTCCGCTCGGAACGCTCTCAAAACTGCTTGCTGGACTTTCGGATTCGGTCAAGCTTTCAAACATGATCGCAATCTGCGACGCACTTGATTGCTCGCTCGATTTCATCGTCAGCGGCATTCCCGAGAACACAAATAACTTCACTCTTGACGGAAACGAGATCAGGCTGATCGAGGAATACCGCCGTCTTGACAACCACGGCAAAGAGCTTCTTATGCTCGTTGCCGGCAAGGAACGCGAGCGCGTTTCAAGTGAAGAATATCCCGCCGCACCCGCTCCCGTTTTCTCGCGCGATGCTGCTCCCATTGTCACCGCGCCGATTGCAAACAGATACAAGGACAGCGGCGCGGGCAGAGTCACAAAGCGTTCGATTCCGCTTTACGACCTTCCCGTTTCTGCGGGCATAGGCGAATATCTTGACGGCGACGCCGCTGAAAGCGTCAGCATCACCGTCAGCGAATCGACCTCTGCCGCAGACTTTGCTCTTCGCATCAGCGGTAACAGTATGGAGCCGAAGTACCACGACGGCGACGTTCTTCTTGTGCAGAATTCGGAGGGTGTCGAGGTTGGCGAAGCAGGCATATTCGTGCTTGACGGCGCGGGCTATTTCAAGGTCTACGGCGGCGATTGCCTCATCTCGCTCAACCCCGAGTACGGCAGAATTATGCTCAAGGATTTCGAGAACGTTTCTTGCATAGGCAAGGTGCTGGGAAGGTTGAGAAGAAGGTAAGCGAAAAAGTGAACCGTGGTTAGTGGACAGTGGACAGAAAGACGCGACAAAATAATTCTGTTCAGTACCTCAAAATGTTGTTTACTGCAAAATTGAAATAATAAAGAAATCGGATATTTTTGAAGCAATCTTCTTAATATCCGATTTCTTTTTATTAAATTATCTGTCGGCACAATGGAATGCAAATATCAAAATAAAATTATCTGCTCGCAACTTTCTGTCCACTGTCCACTAACCACTGTTCACTTTTTATCCGTTAAGATATCTCGAAAGGAATTCTCTCGTTCTGGGCATTTTCGGATTTCCGAAAAGCTCGTCGGGAGTGCCTTCCTCGAGGACGATGCCGCCGTCCATAAAGATAACTCTGTCGGAGACCTCGCGGGCGAATGCCATTTCGTGAGTTACGACGATCATGGTGAGTCCCGACTTTGCAAGACTCTTGATAACATCAAGTACCTCGCCGACCATTTCGGGGTCAAGTGCCGAGGTGGGTTCGTCAAAGAGAATGACTTCGGGGTTCATCGAAAGAGCGCGTGCGATTGCAATTCTCTGCTTCTGTCCACCCGAAAGCTGTGAGGGACGGGCGTTAATATACGCCGACATTCCGACCTTTTCGATATATTCCTTCGCGATCTTCTCCGCCTCTTCTCTCTTGCGCTTGAGCACCTTCATCTGCGGCTTGACGCAATTTTCAAGCGCCGTCATATTGTCAAAGAGATTGAACTGCTGGAAGACCATTCCAACCTGTGTGCGGTATTTTGAAAGATTGAGCGAAAGAATATCATCGCCCTTATACTTGATCACGCCGCCCGTGGGTTCTTCAAGGAGGTTGATGCAACGAAGCATCGTGCTCTTACCCGAGCCCGAGGAGCCGATAACGCTGATGACCTCTCCCTTATTAACGGTAAGGTTTACGTCAAGGAGGACCTTGTGGTCGCCGAAGCTTTTTTCAAGATGTTCAAGTACTATCTCGTTCATTTTGCTTCCTCCTTGATATGAATTTCAGCGGCGGGATCCGACTGCGATCCGCAAATGGTATAATTCTTGCTGCCCGAAAGCTTCTTTTCGAACGTGCGGAGAATTCTTGTCACCGAGAAGGTCATGATGAAGTAGAGCACGCAGATGACCGCATAGGTCTGAAAGGTCTGGAAGCTCATAGCCTTGATCGTGCCCGCAACGTGGTAAAGCTCGGCAACGCCGATAACGTTGAGCACCGAGGTATCCTTGATGTTGATAACGAACTCGTTCGAGATCGAAGGAAGGATATTTCTCATAACCTGCGGGATAACAACGTGGATCATTGCCTGCCAGTGAGTCATACCAACCGAATACGCACCCTCGAACTGACCCTTGTCGATCGAAATGATACCGCCGCGGACGATCTCCGCCATATATGCACCGGTGTTGATCGATACGATAAAGATACCTGCGGGAATGAGGGGCAGGGTCTGACCGCCGTTCATAAATGCGTAACCCCAATAAATAACCATCGCCTGAACCATCATAGGAGTGCCGCGGAATATCTCGATATAGCACGCGATGATTCCGTTAAGGATCTTATGAAGGATGCGCAGCGCCTTGTTTTTTGAAAAAGGTGTAGTTCTGACAACACCCGTAAGCAGACCGATAACAAGACCGATCAAAGTGCCGACGAGCGAGATCAGAAGAGTCATTCCTATACCTTTTAAAAGATACGGATAATATTTGACAACTATCTGCCAAACTTGTACAAAGAAATTCATTTATCTGTTATTTCTGAACCTTATAGATGATAACGAGGTTGGAGTTGTAGTAGCACTCGGTGAAGTCAACCTCTTCTTCTCTTTCAGCTGTGGGGCTCATACCTGCGATGATGCCGTCAACCGCGCCCGACTGAACTGCGGGAATGAGGGAATCCCACTCATACTGGTAAACCTCGAGAGCCATACCAAGCTCTGCAGCGATATACTTTGCGACCTGAACGTCATAGCCGTTAGCGTACATACCCGCGTTGTTAGCGATCGGAACTGCACCGTTAACGTCGGTGGTCTGTGCCCAGTTGAAGGGCTGGTATGCGCACTCCATAGCGATCTTGAGGGTGCCGTTCGATGTGTCGGTCTTATCGGAGGTAAGAACGAGCGCGCCGACGTCCTTGGTGATGTCCTCGGTCATCTTAACGATCTGCTTCATAAGCTCGGAGCGGGTCTCGGTGGAAATGGTAGCGATAACGGAGTTTGCCTTTGCAACCATCTCGGAGCCGGTCTTGAAAGCAACTGCGATACCGGTCTCTGCATCGGTAGCGGTGAAGCCGGTGGAGTTGTTAACGAGGGGGAGGTATGCGAGGGTCGCATCGGTGCCGCAAACGGTGAGAGCGGTGGGCTCTTCTGCTACGTAACCGTCGATAGCGCCGGAGTTAAGAGCGTTGAGAAGGTCGGTGAAGTCGGGGTATTCCTTGATGGTGATGTCGTCCTTGATCTGGTCAAGAGCGGTGAGGTGGAATGTATCCGACTGAGCAGCGATGATCGCGCCCTTGAGCTCGCTGATGTTCTTTGCGCCGCTGATGTCGGTCTTTACTCTCGACTGGCAAGCGGTGAGTGCCGTGCAGAGGAGCACGAGCGAAAGGATGATGGCTGTGAGTTTCTTCATTTTCTTTTTCTCCTTAATAATGAAGTAAATTATTTTAATTGAAAAAGGCCGAAGCAAGTGCTCCGACCGTCATAAATATCCCAAAAGATATGTACAATCGAATATGCAGCACTCCACAATAAATCATTGTGACAGTTGACGAGATATTTTCCCGTCCCCCAACGCACCCTCTCCGGCAGAAAGCCCGTTTCGGCGATTGCACCTTTCTTTGCCGATACACGATCCCGGTATCAGTCGGCAAATACTCTTTACAGCCGCACCTCTAACAATTCTTTGATTCGACTATTCAATTCAAAAATATTATAGCATTTTATATGAGCATTGTCAAGAGATTTTTAAAAAATAGTGCAAAGCAATAGTAAAAAGCCCCGAGCGACCAATGCCGCTCGGGAATTTTTTGTATTATCCGAAAATCTTGAGTTCGGGCATTCCGCCCTTTATCGTCCAGACGTCGCTGAAGTCGAAGCCTTCGTAGAAGTCGGCTTTTTCCTTTCCTTCGGGAGTGTAGCAGCAGATGGTGCCGATACGCATTTTCTCGTCTTTATAGAGCTGCTCGATTAGTGGAATATCACCGTACTTTTCGATGGTATTCTGCATCAGCATTCTCGCGTAACGATCCCAAAGTTTATAAATAAAGCAGAAATTTTCGTCTGTTTGCGTTCCCTGTCCACTGACAAAGAAATTTTCTTCGAGTTCTTCGATATTGGCATACTTTTGATCATTCAAAAGAGCGTTATCGTAATCGTATGAAAAAAGTACGCTAAGCCTCAATACATCACCTGGAGCCTTATTACGCTGACTTGCATCATCAGTAATATTTATTCCGCCGCACAGACCATCATTAATAAGCGTTTTGTATGCATCAATATAGATGAAGGAAGGCACAAGAGATTTCTTTCCGAGAATTCCTTGACTATCAAAAACATTTCCTTCGATATTAACATTTCCAGTTGAGTACGAGCTTACAGCCGAACCGCCGTAACCCGCAATAAGTCCCGCAGAGAGAGTAGAATAATTAATATTCTCACTTCCATTTCCCGAAGCAGTCAGTTCACCGTCGGTATGGCAGCTATCAATTGCAAACGCCTCACCACAAAGGATTCCGGCAGATATGCTGTAAACGCGATCACAGCTAAAGGGAGCCAATGCATTTCCGTGCATGTAATCAAATATATCAATTTGCTTGCCGTTAGCATATTCTTCTACCGCCGCAGTGTTAGCACCTACAGTAACAGTGGAATTCTTAACGTAACAAGAACTTATATATCCTACCTGACCTGCAATAACGCCTACAGCAGAATAATCTGCATCACTGACGGTTATAGCTGCATTTTCAACACCAAGACCTGTAATCGTAGCATTTCCTGCGTTGCCGAACAAACCTATAGCGGAAATATACTGCAGATCATATTCATCCTGAACCTCTACCCCTTCCAAACTGTTAAATCTTCCGTCTTTTCCAAATAAAGAATATGCAGGGAGTTCATATTCATTGAACCACATATATTTTTCGCTTCCGTATTTCTCCTCCTCTGCTTTATAGCGCATTTGGTACTCTTCCACGCTAACTTTTTCCCAAATAGCCGCACCCGATGCGGTGATGGTGAAGTTCGAAATAATGTGGCCGTTGCCGTTGAACTTGCCGTCAAAGGGGTTCAGGTAGTCGCCGATGGGGGTGTGCTCCTTACCGCCGAGGTCGATATCTTCCATAAGGATAAAGTTGCCGTCGGGGTCGTTGCGGATGAGGTCGAGGTCGGCTTCCGTATAAATTCCGACGTAGCCCTCGGGCACCTCGGTGAGCTGATACGAATTACGGGTAAAGGGGAATGGCAGCCAGCCCCAGCCCACCGAGCTTGCGGCAGCCGCAGATACCATAATAACTGCGAGAGAGGCTGCGATGAGCGACACGAGGAGTTTGCGCTTTTTGAATCTTGTGTGTACTTTTTCTGTTTTCTTTGCGCCCGTGATCTTTGCAAGCTTTGCTTCGATCTCGGACTCGGTAAGCTTGCCTGCGGTGGCTTCGATCTTATCGGCACATTCGCGGACGAGCTTCATATCGGGGTTCTGCGATTCTGCTTCGGCTTCGATGATCTTGCCAAGCAGAAGTCTTTCGCTTTTATCTTTTAAGTTTTTCATTCTTTTGCTCCTTTCAAAGGCTGTGTGTGGTTGCCGGCCGGCTGTTTTGCCTTCACCATATAAACGAATTTCGGGGAGATAATTTTCATTTTTCAGAAAATATTTTTCAGTATTTCGCCGAGTTTCGTCCGCAATCGGTACCAAGCCGTCAGCGTTCCCGAGCGGGTCATACCGAGCGTTTCCGCCGTTTTGTCAATGCCGAGCGACTGTTCGACCATTGCGGTAAATATCTCGTTTTCGCGCTCGCCGAGCCTTGAGCGTATCTCGGCTATGTAGTCTTGATATGACTCATCCTCTGCCGCACCGTCGATGTCGGGGATGCCGTGCAATTCCTCGCTATATTCCACTTCATCGGGCGCGCGCTTTCGTTTGCGGTATTCGTCGATAAAGAGCGAACGGGCACGCAGGCAAAGCCAAGAATAAATTGCCGGCGGCGGTGATTTTTTGAAGTTATCCCACTGTTCCCACAGGTCGCCGAACGCCTGCGAAGCGAAATCATCTGCATCATAGCTGTCAAGTGAAAACCTTGCGATGCAAAAAGCCCTGAGAAGCGGATAATATTCCTTGAAGAATGCGGAGAAATCTATTTCTTTCATTTGATTTTCCTCCTTAATTTTTTCGGTCAACCATATAACGGATTAATTTTCAAAAATTTTCACCCAATCCGCCGTGTTTACATTTTGTTTACAAAAAAACACCGTCCGGGATCGACGGTGTTTGTTATCTATCGTAAAAATTCTCGACGTCGCTATCCTTGCCTTTGCCGAAAAGAGCGAAGATTGTAAGAAAAACTATTTTGGCGTCAAGGAAAAAGGAAACGTTTTTGGCATATTCCGCATCGAGTTCAAAGCGTCTTTTCCACGGAAGTGAGTTTCTGCCCGATACCTGTGCAAGTCCCGTAAGCCCCGGGCGCACCGAATGGCGCAGTTTTTCTTCATCTGTATAATGTGGCAAAAATTCCGCAAGCTGCGGGCGCGGACCGACGAAGGACATCTCTCCGCGAAGAATGTTTAGAAGTTGCGGGAGCTCGTCGATGCTTGTCCGGCGCAAGAATCTGCCAAAGCGCGTCAGTCTTTCGGAATCGGGCAGGAGCTTGCCCTCCGAATCGCGCTTATCCGTCATCGTTCGAAATTTAAGTATCATAAATTCCCGCCCGCCGAAGCCTCCGCGCGGCTGGCTGAATATCACGGGCGCACCAAGTTTTATTCTCACAAGCAACGCTGTTATCAAAAACACGGGAAAGAGCAAGAAGAGGAAGATACACGCGAAGAGCACGTCAAGTGTCCGCTTGACGTATCTTTCGTATATCTTCCTATTTTTGCTTTTCTTCATTTCATTAAACCTTTTAGCCTATAGCCGAAGAGAGTTGAACTAATAAGGTTTTCATCGGCAAATATCCGCATATGCTGCAGAAAAAATTCTCGAAAGATTAATATCTTACATCAAATTTTTTCTTTGCCTATTCGAATATTTGCTTGATGAAAACTGCTTCGCACTCTCCGGAGAATAAATTTTTGATGGATTTTGGTGGGATGTAGCGAAGCAAGGTATTAACCTTGCAAGATATATCACGCCGAAAGACGCGAAAATTTATCGCCGCAGAGCTTATGAGTTCGACTCTCTTCGGCTATAGAAAAACTCGATTTCAATTAAATTCGTTTTTTCGGGGGCTTCGCCTCCGAAAAAACACCTTTCAGGCGAGCCAAGCGAGCCCGCGCGCCGAGGGGAGCTGCAAAAATCAAAGATTTTTTCAAGCGCCGATAAGCGCGCGAATCCCCGCCGCGCGGTATTCAATTGTAAAACACAGTTTTACAATTGGTTAATTTTCCTTTGAAAGCTCCAGTGCGAGTCTGAGCGCGCCGTAAATCTGTTCTTTTTCGGGATAGATTATTCTCGCCTTGTCATCGGGAAGAGCAAGAATACGCGACTTCATATAGGCATTGTAGATCAAGCCGCCTCCCACAACGCAATCGAATTTTTTGCCGATAATATCATAAGCACGGTCGATAAATCCGCAAATACCGTCTATCGCCGAATCGACGATCCGCGCGGCAACGGCATCACCCGCCTCGCAGGCGTGAAGAACTTCAGGCGCAAATCCTGCGATAAGGGTCTTGCCCTCGGCGTAGATCTTCTTGATGGCGTGTTCGGGTTTTGCCCCGAGATAAGCCTCCGCACGAGCGTAAAGCTCAGTTGCCTCGCCTCTGCCATCGTGATAGCGCAGAGCGGCTTCAAGACCGTCGCGACCGACAGAATATGCGCCGCCAAAGTTATCGAGCAAATATCCCCAACCGCCTATGCGGTGAAGCGCTCCGTCCTTGCGCGCAAAACAAACTCCGCCCGTGCCGCAGATAATAACAGCCGCATCGCGCGAGGTGTCACCGTCGAGAAGAGCAAAGAGATTGTATATATCGCTTGCAACCTTAATCTTAGCATCGGGACAAGCCTCGGACACTGCACGTCGGAGAATGCCCTCGTTCCCGATAGCACCCGAAATACCCGCATAAACGCTGTCTATCCAGCCTTCTTCTGCATCGGCAAGCTCACGAATGATCGAAGTCAGGGTATTTCTTGCCGCTTTTTCACCTATATCATTGGGGTTGGAAGGTCCACCAACCTTGTAATTGAGGATCTCACCGTGCATATCGGCAAGCACGCCGACTGTTTTTGTTCCGCCGCCGTCTATCGCAATTATAAATTTTTTCATTCTATTTCTCCGTATTCTATGTTTTTCGGCTAATTATTTGACTAGTTTAAATAAAATTGTTTTTTCGGCGGCTCTGCCGACCGAAAAAACACCTTTCAAGCGAGCCACGCGAGCCCGCGCGCCGAGGGGAGCCGCCAAAATCTTTGATTTTTGCGGCGGCGATAAGCGCGCGCCTCTCAATTGTAAAACGCAGTTTTACAATTGGATTCCTCCGTTATATCTTCAAATTCTACTATCGTTCTGCCCTTGTGGAAATCTTCAAATCCGAGTCCCATATCCTCGTATTCCGCCTCGCCGCTTTGATTATCGTAAGGGTCGGTGCGGAGATACTTTTTGGGAGGATCGAACGGCGTTCCCTGCGAGTGGTTATTGATCTCGCGGAAGACGTCAAAGTTGCCGCAATAATGCTCCCAAAGCTCGCGGTCACCGTATTTATGCGCGCCCTCGCCGAAGGAAAGATCGGCGTGCAGCCAGCCCCAAGGGGCAACATAGAACTGCGCCCAGTCGTGGCTTCCGATGCGATTCGGGCGGCAATGGCTACCCGACTGCCAACGCGCGGGCACACCCATTGCACGGCAAAGTGAGATGAAGAGCAAAGCCATAACTCCACAGTCACCGCGCTTGTTAAAGAGCGCGAATTCGGGGATGTTTTCAATGCAAAGATACTCACGCATATAAGAATACGACATATTCGTCGTCACGTATTCGTAAGCCTTTCGCGCAAGGAGGAGCGGATTCTTTTCATCGCCCTTCAGCTCGTCGGCTACCGCCTTGATCGCAGGAGTAATCCTTATCTGCGGGAGTTCTTCCTCGGTGCAGAACGAGGGCTGCTCCGCTGATACCTTTGCGGGATCAAGGTCATAGTAAGGAACGGTTAAAGTATAAGAAAATTCGATCTCAAACCGCTCGTCCTTTTTATACTCGGTTTCGATAAACGCAGTGCGCTGATCGGCATCCGAGATATAAACGGGATGCGAGGAATAATAAAGCACGATGTCGCTCTGCTCGTCACACTCTGCGGGATAGGGCAGATGAACGCGGATCTTTTTGCCCACGCGCTGTGCACCCTCGTCAACCGTCAGCCACTCGCGGATGCGCCAGCGCACCTTGCGGTATCCGTGCTTCTTCATTATCTCAAGATTTTCGTGGCGCAGAGGATTTCGGTAAGAGTTTTCGTAAACTCCGCCCGGCAGAGATTTCAAATACGCCTCTTGACATTCGAGGATGTTCGATCTTGCCGAGCGCTGAAAATAGCGCTCGCCGTTCTTGCGGATATAATCGGCACTTCCCTGCGAAATTATATATTCGAGATTTTCAGCCGTGCAGGCGGGGTACTTTTCTTGAATCTTTCCGAGAAGTGTATCAAAATCGGTATAATAATCCCTTTGCATCTCGCGGCAGATCGCAAGCTCAAGTTCAAGACGGCGACGCAAAGCTGTCGGCATTTCGCCTTTAAGCAAAGAAAGAACAACCTTTTCTTCACCTTCAAAATCTCCGGCATATTTATAAAACTTCACCTCATCGGGAAGTTCGATGGCAATATATTTTATATCTTCTTCGCGGAATTCGATCATTTACCCGATCCTCCGTTTGCTTTTTGATAATTATACCACATTATTTGCGCTCTTGCAAGAAGTTAGAAAAAAATAATACGCATCAACGGCAAGTTGAGCTCATAATACTTGAAATTAATTATAGATTATGTTATAATTAAATCAATTTACAGCACTTGGAGGCGATGATATGCCGTTACCGAAATTCACCGAGCTTGCCGAGATCAACAAAGGCTGGTCGGGAGATAAAAAATACCGCGCGGTTGATGAGGGCGGGAATGTCTATCTCTTGCGCGTGACGAATTCCCCGCGCGGCGAACGTTATCCCGATATGTTCCGTATGCAAAAGAAGGTCGAAGAGCTCGGCGTTTCGATGTGCAATCCCATCGACTGCGGCAAGTGTGAGGACGGATATTATATGCTTCAAAGATTCGTTGAGGGAGTTGACGCGGAAGAAGCCGTCAAGGAAATGAGTGAGGAAGAACAGTACAGTCTTGGCTGCGAAGCGGGCAGGCTGCTTCGGGCGATCCACTCAATTCCCGCGCCCCAAGATCAGCCCGATTGGGAGCCTCGCTTCAATGCAAAGATAGACCGAAAAATTAAAATGTACTCCGAATGCCCGCTGAAATTCGAGGGCGATCATTTCATCCTCGATTACCTCGCGGCAAACCGACATCTGCTAAAAGATCGCCCCCAATGCTATCAGCACGGCGATTATCATATTGGAAATATGATGATTGAAAATGGCAAAATAGTCATAATCGACTTTGACCGCTACGATTTCGGCGATCCTTGGGAAGAATTCAACCGAATCGTCTGGTGTGCGCAAGCCGCTCCCGCCTTTGCCTCGGGCAATGTTGACGGCTATTTTGACGGGGATGTTCCGCACAAGTTTTGGGAGCTTCTCGCGCTCTATATCGGCAGCAATATGCTATCCTCGATTCCGTGGGCGATCCCGTTCGGGGACGAGGAAATAAACACAATGATGAATCAGGCGCGCGACGTGCTTGATTGGTACGATAATTTCACAAATGCAGTACCCAAATGGTACAGGAGGAAAAATTAAATGTACGAATACATCTTTACATCCGTTCTCGGCGTGATTCTTTGCATAATCGGCGGAGTCAATATGACCGGAAACGTGCGCGCTTTGCACAGATACCACTATCACCGCGTCCCACCCGAGAATATAATTCCCTTCGGCAGACTCGTCGGCATCGGCAATATCATCATCGGCGCATCTTTTATGATCTTCTCGCTTTTGATGGCGCTTGAGTTTGAGATCGTCGCCTCTGCGGTTATGATCCTCGGCTTGGTGATCGGCCTCGGATTTGCTTTCTATGCAATGATAAAATATAACAAAGGAATCTTTTGATATGGCTGAACTCACGGTAAACGAAATGCTTGAAATGCAGAGAGCTCTGCAGGAAAAATACAAGGACAAATGGGAGCCGATCTGTGTTGACACGGGCAAGAACAAGCTCCTTTGGATGATCGGCGAGATCGGCGAGGTTGCCGACATCGTCAAAAAGAACGGTGACGAGGAAGCCGTTTCCAACCCCGAGCTCCGCGCGCATCTGATTGAAGAAATGGCGGACGTCCTGATGTATTACCACGACGTTATGCTCTGCTACGGAATCACCTCCGATGAACTGCGCGAAGCTTACACCAAGAAATTTGAAAGGAATATGAAAAGATGGTAAAGATTATGTTCGTCTGTCACGGCAACATCTGCCGCAGCCCGATGGCGGAGTTTATATTCAAGAAAATGGTCGCAGAACGCGGGCTTGAGGCGGAATTTGTGATCAGATCGGCGGCTACAAGTGCCGAAGAAATTGAAAACGGCGTAGGCAATCCCGTATATCCTGCCGCACGTGCAGAGCTTGAACGGCACGGCATCTCACCCGACGGAAAGCGCGCGGTTCAGCTTCAAGGCTCGGACTACGATAAGTACGATCTCTTCATCGGTATGGATTCTGCGAACATCCGCAATATGCACCGCATTCTCGGAGGCGATCCCAATGGCAAGATCCGCAAAATGATGGACTACACCACCCGTCCCGGTGACGTTGCAGACCCTTGGTACGTCGGCAATTTTGACGTCACCTACCGCGACATATATGAGGCTTGCGAGGGTCTTCTGGAAACTTTGCTATGATAATTCAACATATTCGTCTGCAAGCTTATATCGGAGAAAGATCTGCTCAGTACGATCTTGCAAAGTATTGCGAGGAAGTTGATAAAGACTTTGAGCAAGCAATCTTTTGGTACAGAACATCCGCACAGAAGGGTCACGCGCACGCACTTGAAAAATGCAAGGAACTCGGAATTGATCTTAACCCTCCAAAAGCTTCGCGCCAAGACTTACAGTGCCGACTTTTTCCCGTCGGATACCTTGAAAAATATATGTTCACAGCTGTTTGCACCAATTATGGCGGCAAGTGGATCCTTTCGATGCACGAGGAGCGCGACACTTGGGAAACTCAGGGCGGGCATATTGAAGCGGGCGAAACTCCGCTTGAATGCGCGCGCCGCGAGCTTTTTGAGGAAAGCGGCATCAATGACGCGGAGATCTATCCCGTCTGCGACTATTGGGGATTCGATTCGCAAGGATGTGCTAACGGAATGGTTTTCCTTGCCGTAGCAAAATCCATCGGAGAACTTCCCAAAAGCGAAATGAAGGCGGTTGGAGCATTCCATTCTCTCCCCGATAATCTTACGTATCCGCAGGTCACTCCGCGTTTTTTCGCCGAAGCAGAAAAGCTTTTTCACACTTTATAAAGGAGAACGCTTATGGAATTCAGAAAAATTTTTGACACGATCCCCGAGGAATTTGACAAATACCGCCCGCGATATTCCACCGAGCTTTTTGCCTCGTTGATCGAATATGCAGAGATCGGCGCGGGTAAATCGGTCCTCGAGCTCGGACCGGGAACGGGGCAAGCAACCGATCCTATACTGAATACCGGTTGTGGCTACAACGCCATCGAGCTCGGTGAGCATCTTTATGAAAAAATGAAACAGAAATACGGTCATTATCCGAATTTCAGCATTGTAAACGATGACTTTATCACGCACGATTTCGGCGATCAGAAGTTCGATATGATCTACTCTGCCGCGACTATCCAATGGATCCCCGAAGAAATCGCATTTTCCAAGACTTTTGACCTCCTCAAGCCCGGCGGGACGCTCGCGATGATACTGATGCGCGGTGACTACAAGACGCCGAATGAAGCTCTTTACACCGAAATTCAAAAGATTTATTCCGCATACTATAAGCCTGAGACGCCCTACACGCACGGATCGTTCAAATACACAAACGCGCCGAATTACGGCTACGTTGATTTTGAAAAGCGTGAGTTTTTCGGCACGCGCGAATTCAACGCGGACGAATACGTTGCCTACTGCGGCACTCATTGCGATCACATCGTCATACCCGAACCGTACAAGACAAAGTTTTTCGAAGGACTCCGCGCCGCCGTACTCGCGGGAGGAAACAAGGTAGTGTTCAATGACACCTATGTTTTGTATCTGGCAAAAAAGCCTTTTTAAGGAGCATCGAGATGAGCAAATCGCAGAATATATTCGACAATCAGGAGTTTTTTGACGGTTACAAAAGGATTCGCAGTAATAAATACAGTGCAAACAACCTCGAGGAAAAGCCAGCGCTCTTCTCTCTTTCGCCCGACCTTTCGGGTAAGGCAGTCCTCGACCTCGGCTGTGGCTACGGTGAAAACTGCGCCGAATTCAAGGCGAGAGGGGCATCGACCGTTCTCGGCATCGATATTTCCGAGAAGATGCTTGAGGTCGCAACCCAAGAGCACCCCGATATTGAATTTTTACACGCGGATATGAGCGATCTTTTCTTCATCAAGGAAAAATACGACGTTGTCTTCAGCTCGCTTGCGGTGCATTACGTCGAGGATTTCGCCGCGTTTGTCCGTGGAGTTTACGACGTACTGAACCCCGGAGGATACTTCATCTTTTCGCAGGAGCATCCGCTGACAACGGCGCCGATAGCGGGCGCAGGATGGTTCAGAGATGATAACGGTGAGGTACTTCACTACAAACTTACCGACTACGCGCGCGGCGGCAAGCGCAGCACGAAATGGTTTGTCGAGGGCGTCCTAAAATATCACCGAACCTTTTCCGAGATCGTCAACTGCCTCTGCGAGGCGGGATTTACCGTCGAAAGGATGATGGAACCCGTTCCGACCGAGGAAACGATCGCAATGGACAAAAGTTGGGAAAAGGATCTTCACAAGCCGAATTTCCTTTTGGTCAAGGCAAAAAAGCAATAGATAAAATTATGGAACAAAACATTCATTTTTGGCAAGCCGTGGACAAGCTTGTTTCGTCCGGTAAGATCGTCATCGACAGACCAAAGGGCAGCACCCATCCGCGATACCCCGAGATCAAATATGAGCTCGATTACGGCTATATTGAAAACACGTCATCTATGGACGGAAGCGGCATCGACGTGTGGCGCGGCTCTTTGCCCGACGGTATTTGCGACGCGATCATCTGCACGGTCGATCTGTGGAAACGTGATTCCGAGATCAAGCTTCTCATCGGCTGTACCGAGGAAGAAAAGACGATCGCGTATAATTTTCATAACACATCGGAGTTTATGAAAGGGATTTTGATAAGAAGATGAGTCTACGCAAGATAGTAACACCCCGCCTCACCCTCTCCGCTTTTCGCGAATGCGACGCGGGTGCGTTGATGTCGATCTTCAAAAGCGACATAGTCAAGGCGACTTATATGGTTCCCGATCTTCTCACGCACGAAGACGAGATCAAGCTGTTTGAATCTTTAAGAAATCTTTCTTTGAAAGAAGACAGATTCGTTTTCGGGATCTATCTCGACGAGGAGCTGATCGGGCTTATCAACGACTGCGAAATCAATAACAAGTGCATCGAAATGGGCTACGCTTTGCATCCCGATTATCATAATAGAGGCTTTGCCACGGAGGCTTTCGAGGCGGTGATAAATTATCTTTTCTCGATGGGCTTCGAAGAGATACTTGCCGGCGCATTTGAGGGAAACGATGCAAGTATGCGCGTTATGGAAAAGTGCGGTATGAAACGCACAAAAATGACCGCCGAGGTTGAGTATCGCGGGGTAACTCACAAGTGCATTTATTATTCGATTAAGAAATAAAAACAACCCACGGCAATGCCGTGGGTTTCGTCTATAAAAGAAAAAGGCTGCAAGCACGACTTGCATCCCTTTTTCTATATAATGGGTTTACGCGAGTTTGTTGAGGGCGAGTGTGAACTGGCTCTTCTTGTGTGCAGCAGCATTCTTGTGAATGATACCGCGAGCAGCAGCCTGGTCAACACACTTTACTGCAACCTTGTATGCCTCGGTAGCAGCAGCCTTATCACCCGACTCAACAGCAGCATAGAACTTCTTGATGAT
>JAGBRZ010000248.1 GCA_017632155.1 Clostridia bacterium | reverse complement strand
TCTCCAGCTCCGTCTCCTCTCTGTCTGTTGCAGCGCATATGTGCGGCTGCTATGTTGTTGAGGTCAAGCTCTAACTCGGGGGCCCTGCTGAATGGTTGCAGATGGTCGGGCTCCCAAGCGAGGGGAGCGCTTGAAGGTTTAAGACCGTAATCAATACGCTCGCCGCATATGTGACACGGTGCCCTGTTCTTCCTGTCGCGTTCCCATGCCAGCCTTCGGATGTATGGCCAGCGGTTAGATCTCTCGCTCATAGTGTCACCTCAAAGCGTGACGGGTTCGGGAAGGTCTTGCGGATGTACTCGCCGACCTTGCCCTGTGAAAATGTTTTATCGCTCGTGCTCAAATAATCGGGATCGTCTGGGACTGTGTCGAAGTCATAGACCTTGACGTCGTTGTGCTGGATGTGTTCGACTCGGTTGATGTTGCCATAGATCGAACGCATCTGCGGACTTGAGCATTTAAGTATTGACGGGATGAGTGCCTTCTCGAATAACATCGGGAGGTGTACCTCAAAGTTGTCCGTCGGGTGTCCTTGTATCTTTAGTTCTTCGTTAGCCTTGACGAGTGTCCTCGTATAGTTGGTTAGGACTGTGTACTCGTTCCGAAGTTGTCCTATTCTCCAGCCCAGAGTCCTGTCCGTGAAGTTTACAAACTTGCCCGTCTGGAGTTTCATGACATAAAAGTCATCGTTGAACAAGAAAAACTCCTCGGAGAGTTCGGGCTCTCTTGCTATGCGGAGCATACTCGAGCGGATGTGTTCCCACTTGTTCGCTCCTGTCTGCTGGTGAGGTAGTGCTCGGTCTGGCTTAAAGCCTGCAGGCTGACCTCCGACAAACCAAACGAAGCGGTGCGGGAAGTTTGTCTCGACCGATCGGAGGGAATAGCGGAGTTCGTCAGTGTCGAGCGATTCCTTTAGTATGTAAACAATGTCTTTTGGCATGGTTTAGTTCTCCAAATAAAAACACCCGAGGACCGGCTCGGGTGTTTGTGAGTTGGGAAGATTTAACGGCTTGTGTGGTTCGTTAAAGCCTATAAATCATTTACAAAATACCATATATTAAACTCTCAAAAACTCTCATTTACTCTCAAATACTCTCTATTTTTTGTAAATTATTCGAAAGTGAGGGGGATGGTGATGTTCTCCTCTCCATAATACTCGAGAATCTTCGCCACAACCTCGAGCTTTGGGGAGCGTTCAAGCCTTGCGTATGCGTATATGGTTTTGCGGTCAATGCCTACCGCGTTGCATAATGCCAGAGTGCGCTCGCTTGCCTTGTGCGGTCCGCACTTCAGTCCTCCGAGTTTGTTCTGCAGATACTCAGCGAACCATATGGAAGCGGCTGCGGTTCCTGTTGTCGGTGTGATGTTCTTGTTCATTTGACTCCGCCTCTCATTTTGGCTCCGCAATTAGGGCAAAAATTGCCTATTCTTTGGAGTATATATTGTTGTCCGTCTATCCAAGGCAAATCTGATTTTCTTGTTCCGTGTTCATATAATTGATATCCTGCTTTACAGTTTGAACATTGTCTAAAACCCATTTTCTGTAAATCTTCTGACCAATGTGCAACCCACTCGCCTGTCGGTCTTTTTGCATCTTTTAACCCTGCTGAATAGCCTGCCTCATATCCGTCACAATCTTTACAATTAACCGCAACTGTCGGGGCATTGTCGATATGACAAAAAACATCACGCAAAATATAAGTGGGTTCGTCAATGACTTTTCCGTCAAAGAAATTATGTAAAGCCTTTTTCAGTTCTGAACGGCTGATTAAATCGTTGTTCATGTCATAAACCTCCAAAATTCTTATATGCGTTCTTAGACTCCCACAGCTCTGCTATGCACTTTCTGATGAGTCTGAGAACCTCGATGTCTGTCTCTTCTTCTGCGAGCTTGTGCAGTGCGTAGGACGATGATAAGAGCTTCGCCTTGTCTACTGTGTGGCAGATGCTCTCTTTGTTGTCAAAGCACTTCACGACTGTCTGCTTGCCCGTGTGGTATATCTCTTTATGGTAGTGGAAACACATAAGGTTGAAGGCTCTGTCTTCCTCAAAGGTGACGTTTGCCGGGAACAGAAGGCGGTGCTCTCTTAAAAATTCAGCCTTATAGATCTTGTTCCAAGCGAGCACCCACTTCTTCGGCAGGCGGTTAAGATCGTAAAACCCTGCGCGGTTGTTGTGCTGTGCGCGGTTGTCGTTGAACTGTATTATCGGGTAGTGTGTCTCACACGCCTCGAGCATCGCTTGAATTGCTCCGTCACAGTAGTAGTCGTCCGCGTCCAAGAAGGTAATATAGTCACCTTTTGCGAGACTCATGCCGTGGTTCCTTGTCATAGACACTCCCCAGTTTGCCGAGTGGTGTGCCACTTTGAATAGATGCGCATACTCGTCAAGGATCTCCCCGGACTTGTCCGTGCTCCCGTCGTCTATCGCTATGACCTCAACCTCGTCGCAGTGCGGACTATTGTCGTCGACATTGATCGAGCGGAGGCATCGGCTGAGGAAGTTCTTCTCGTTGTAGATCGGGATGATAATGCTCAATTTGGTCATTTGTCTCCTCCTCTCATTTGTCTCGCGCCTTCCATGATGTTCACTTCTCTCGCCAAGTTATCCAGAAGGTAATCGACTTTATAGAGCACATAATCGCCATGTCTGGCTTTTAAGCATCCTTTTTCAATGTGATCGAACCAGTGTGTCGGTACTGTCGAAGGAAGTGATACCACGCTTTGACATTCTGGGCAGTTTTTGCTTAACAAATAACCGCAATCGGGGCACCTGTAAAAGGTGACGCTATAATCTTCCCATTGTTTGACGTTGGCACCGCATCCGTCACAGTGATCGTTATGGTAATCGTCACAGTGGAAGCGGCCGCTGCAGTTTTCATTTTTCATAATTTCACCCCTCTCTTGCAAAAAGGACATAAAAGAAAATGCTTACAAAAATGGCATAAAATATTATTCATCAGTTTCATCTGTTAATCTCCATAACATAAGTTCAAGCGCCGTTGCTATCGGTGGAAAAAAACAAATTATCAAGATTGTAATTAAGTCATCCATTCGCACCGCCTTTTATATACTTGTTATACGCTTCAATAAAAACTTCTTTCGGAAGTATGAGTTCCGATGTGTAACCCGAATAGTCGGGATCAACTCTGACAATTCTTGATATTCCACTTTCGTCAACAATCAAATCACCTAAACTGTGTCCTTCAAACGTTTTGGGTAAACTCATTTTTTTCACCTCCCTCTTCTAAAAGCTCGAGCGCTTCGATCGCTTTGTTAAGTGCTTGATGTACTTCACACCCTACACACTTGCAATTATTTCCAAAACCTCCGAAGGTGCACTCATAACAATCATTATTTTTGAGTATTTCAATCGCTTCCCTGTTAGTCATTTGTCTCACCTTCTTCCTTGTACGGCTCGGGTAGCGGTTGCCAAGCGATAACTCTATAATCTTGCCAACCTGTCTCACCATTGATAAAAGGACTCCATTTACCGTCACAAACATATCCAAAGCCATACGTTTGATACATACAGTTAAAATCGCCATATCTGTAATACTCAAACCAAATCAACACTCTTTGCATATCTTCGGGTAATGCGTTTTCAACAGGAACCCACTGCGGTACTTCCTTGCTGCGAGCTCTCCATCCATCTTCGTAGCCCCTCCGATATTGATCGCGGTCATATGCAAGGGCGCGTGTCAGTTCATCCTTGTCAATATTGACGCCCATCTGTTCGGAGATTTTTAGAATGAGCTCGTTCTCACGCTGTTCTTCAAGCTGCTCGGCGATCTTTCGGATCTGCACCGTGACCGGACTCTCGTAGTCCTTAGCCCAGTCATCGGGAAGTTTTAACTTGTTAATATCCATCTGTCACTCTTCGCCTCCCTCGTTAAGATCCCAGTCATAGGGCGAGTTCATGTTCATCGCTTCGAAAACGCAACCATATTGACTATGCGAATATTTGCATCTTCCATGTTTGCACGCTCCCGGTGTGACGTGACCGCAGTATTTGACGAGCTGGCTCAGTACCTTCTTTACTTCTTTGATCTCGATATCCATGACGCACCTCCTCAAATCTCAAACGGGAGCGGAGCCTGTTCCTGTGGAACTGCCTGCGCCTGTGGTGCCTGTTCCTGTGTTGTCTGTGGCTGGCTCTCAACAAACTCAGCCTCGTCTGCGATGACCTCCGTGACGAAGTGCTTGACTCCCTGCTGGTCCTCGTAGCTTCTTGTCTGGATAGATCCGACGATACCGATGCGGTGACCCTTGTGAAAATACTGCTTGATAAATGTCGCGGTCTGCTTCCAAGCCACGCAGTTAATAAAATCGGCCTGTCGGTTGCCGTTTGCATCCTTGAAGCGGCGATCTACTGCGAGCGTAAAGTTGCAATAAAGCGTCTGGTTCTGTGTGAGCTTTGTCTCGGGCTCTTTTGTCAATCTTCCAACTAATTCAACTTTATTCATGTTATTCACCTCGTTAAATAAAATCTAAAATGTCGGCCATCTTCTCGAGCATCGTCAAGTTCAGACGAAATACTTGCGCGTTGCTTATGTGCTCTAATGTCGCTATGTCTTCCCACTTTAAGCGGTTGATATAGCGGTCCGTTGCTATCGCCCGGAGTGCTGGATCGTCGAGCTGGTCGATGGCGCTCTTGGTCTTCATGGTCTCGGCGATGAGTCTGCGCTCTTCTGTCTCCACCTTGCTCTTCTGTGTCGAGAAGTCTAAGAGTGCGTCTTCGTGTCTCGCTCTGGCCTTGTCCGAGTCGTGGCTCTCACTTCCGTCGCTCTCATACCTTGCTACCCCGGAGCCGAGTCTGTTCTTCATGACTTCGAGCATCCTCTTGTCTGCGTCAAGCTGACGGTATGCGTTAAAGTTTCGATTGAGCCAGTCCTTTGCTCTTTTACACTTGTTTTTCATGTCTCCAGCTCCTCCACTCTGACGTAAATCGTGGCCTTCTCCGCGTAATATTTTTTTACCCGAAGGTCTGCGACCTGCGCGTCATCCTCCCAGAACCCGACCGCAGTCATGGCATCCTCGAGTTCCTTGATAAGATTTGAGCAGTCGGCTCTTGTGATCTTATATGTGCCCCATGCCTTTTTTGGGCTCTTCTTGTCAAAGTAGAAGATGGCGGTCAGCGCTATCGGTCCCTTCATTGGTTCCTTTGGTGCGTATCTCTTGAGCTTGAGTTCATACTCTCGACGGAGCGCTTCGACTGTGTCCTTCTTGAAGTGGTGGATGTATGGGATCTTCTTGCCGTTTATTATCTTGTATCTGATACATTCGCCTTTTTGCTGGGCGGTAGATTTAGGCATCCCCTCATCGAACCGGAGATAAAACTCGCTTTTATTGTTCATACTTGAGCACCCCCTTCGGTAGTTCTCTGTTATCATTTGCCTCGCACCCGAACCCGATCCACTCACAAAAGGCGTCAAGCCACTCGTCAAGTCTTCCATCGTCTTCGGTCTTAACCTTTACGCTCTGGACCGTCTCGGGCTGTTTTGTCAGATATGCCCTTTTGACTTCCTGCAGGAGCTCCGCAGTTGTCGGGAGCCATTTGCTTGTCGCTATGATGTGGCGCGCAGCTCTCTCGACTGTCGGATAATCATAGTCAGCGAAAACAATGTGATAAGTCTCTGCACGCTGGAAAAGGTCGGAACGTGTCGCCTTCTTGTCCTGCGGGTATGCGTTATGCAATAAGTTCACGATCTTAACTGATTCCTCTATGTTCATACGAGTCCCTTCTTTCGTGCCATTTCCATTAAGTCATCGACAAGTGTGTCATCACTCTCGGGCTTAGGTTGTTCTAATTGTCGGACCATCTTCTCTTTTAATGGGAAAACGCTGCGCCAAGAATTAGCGATAGACTGCTCGACTATTTCCTTGATCTCTGTCGGGTTCCCGTTTGCCAGCTTCTCCGCTTTGCTTATAACGAGCTTGAGGCCCTTCTCCGTTATCGGCGCCTTTATCGTTTTGCGCATCTTGATAAACTCTCGATAAACTTCTCGAAGTTCTGGAGTCATAGGCTCAAGGATCTCAGCAAATGGCTCCGCCTTCTTCTCTTTTATCTCGTTATGTATAGATAAATCGTTATGTATAGATATATCGTTATGTATAGGTGCACATTTTCCAGACTTCGGTGTATCCAGACTTCGGTCTGCCCGAACTTCGGTTTTACCGAACTTCGGTTTTACCGAACTTCGGTTTTCGTTGAGTTCGGCTGACTCGTATACGTTCCACTCGCAGGTATAAAAATGTCCTTTTTTGTCCTGCTTCTTCTTCTGGGATATATAGCCTGCATCTTTGAGTTCTTTTACTATCGACATGATCCTTGACTTCGGGAGTCCTGTCATAGACTGAAGTCCTCCGATGCTAAACACCCAGTTATCCGGTAAGGACAAAAGGAAGACCAAAAAGCCACGAGCTTCGAAACTGATGCGGTTATCCTTTACCGCATCCCACGAGACACGAATAAACTCGTTTTTGTGTTTAGATCTGAAAATCATCGGCCTCCTCCGTTCTTCTTATCAGTTCGGTCCCGTCGCTCTGGGTGTCGTATTGTATCTCTCGAAAAATAGGCTCCATAGCTTGCAACTGTGAGGGCTTAAACCTCGCGATCACACTGTACGAGTCACCGCCATCGTGGTCCTTCACTCTTGTCTCGACGTAGATCTTGCAGCCTATGCGTTCCCCCGAGTAGGCTCTCAGCGCTCTCGCTATCGTCTCGGCGCATTTGGTGATTACCGTCTCGAGGATCTTTTCCTTCACTGCTCGCCCCCCATGAGCCTCACGAGGTTCTTGGCATAGTCGAGCGCGTCACGATAGTCCTGCGCCGTGCTATGTGGTCCCAGTCCACAAGCCGGGACTATGATGGAGTTGTCGATTCCGTTCGCCTTCATGAAGTCACGCAGTTCCTTCCTTGCCGTGTCAATCTCGGGATCTGTCGGCTGGGGTTGTGTCTGCGGTGCAGGAGCGGGCTGTGTGGCTCCCTGTGGCTTGCTCTGTGCCTTCGGCTTGGCTTTGGGTGTAGTTTTATTACTTGAAGCCTGCGGAGCGCTCTGGGGCTCTCTGGCGGCCTTCTGGTATGCCTCACTATCAACGTCTTCGGTATCATCGAGCAAAAACAGACCATTAAGGGCATACTTTCGGGCATAGGATGAGGTCGCGCCTGTGACCTGTGCGTCATCCATTCCCTTTTTGGTCTCCGCTTCTCTGGCGAACGCTTCCACGCTTATCGGTATGTTGTTAATGTTTGCCACGTCTTTGCGCTCTGTGTCCCAGATTGCAGCCGTGGCTTTGACGTAGATGCGGCCGCCTATCTCCTCGATCGTGTCCGTGATCGTGACTGTGGCGCCGTACTTAACCAGTAAAGGCTTGAGTGCTTCGAGGATGCTCTCCGCGTTGCGGTAGTTATATCCTCCGAAGCTGTTGCGGAGATTCTTGGGAGCCTTCAGCTCTTCCTGTATGTGCATGAGCTTCTCCCTAAGTGTCATTGTGGGCTCTGTTGCCTTGTTTATTTCCGCCATGTTATACCTCCTCTAATGTCTTTTTGACTTGGAGCCTTAACGACTCAAGTCTTTTGATGTTGTCGCAGAGTGCATAGTTCTCCGCATCTCTTAAAGTCCAGCGCTCACCGTAGACGTAGCCATAGACGAAGTTCTCGGAGTGCCACAGACCGAACGCTTCCGTAAAGTCTGACTCTGTCGGTGGTCTTCTGAAGATCTCCGTAGCTTCCTCTTTTGTTAACTTCTGGGAACTGACGAACGCACCGCAGCGCGTTTGGAAAACTATCCAATACTTTTTGTTTGCCATGATTACCACCTCACACGTTCCACTTCCCGGGCTTGTCTTCATAGACTTCCCTCTTGCCATAGATCGAGGCGAGTGTCTTCCAGATCTCGACACGTTCCTCCGGGCTCTGCGCCATTTCCAAGAAGGTAATCGCGTCAGCTCTGAAGTTGTCACGGTCTCCGTCTGCGTTTGCCAATAGTGTCGGCTGGTTCATAGCCTCACGGACTTCCTCGACTGTGACAGATCTGGGATAGTGGTCAGCGATGAGCTCCGCGGTCCTCTGGGTTACATACTTCATAGCTGGATCTAATTTCAATGATGCAGCGGTCTCGTCTTCTCTCTTCGGGATGTTATAGTCTCCGATCATCTTCTTCGCCGCTTCCAGAAGTTCGGGATGCGCCTGTCCGTTAATTCGCATATAACGAGTGTGCTCTGCGATTGACGGAGTGCCCACCTTTGACTTCTTGAGCTTATAGATCACGCCCTTCTTCTTCTCGGGATCGTCAAACTTGAGTTTGCCTGTGTTCCCGATATAAACGGCAATATGTTCGGAAGTTGTGAACTGCTTCCATGAGTCATGCCTAAAAACAAAATCTATTGAGTTGTTCTTGCCGATGGAACAAGTAAGGTCTTTATCGCTGAAGTGCTTCAGCTTCTCGAATACTGATAATTGAGCCATTAAAATCTTCCTCCTCTAATATTTCAAAAATAGTTATCTGTTCGAATTGTTTGGGCTTATATGCACTACCTAAAACGCAAAACCGCCCGAGTGGTTCGTTATAATCACAGCAGCCTTTTACGTCATAGGCGCAGGTATCACAAATAAACATAGTTATCTGATCCTTAGACTCTCGTCTGTCTCAAGGTGTGCGATGCCCTGCAGCTCCGGAGTCTCATAATTGTCCTTGAGGACCTCGAGCATGAGCTTCTTGTTGATTGTCGGCTCCTGCGGTGTGAGGTACTTCTCCGGGATGTTTTCGATATATGGCTCATCAAGGACCACCTTCGGAGGGTTCTGCTGGACTGAGCAAGTAAACGAACCCGCTGCGATCTTCTTCTCGCCTGCGGTCTGCATGGCGAACTTCATGGCCTGCTTTGCTCTCTCGACTGTGTTCTCCATAGTCTTCCTGCGTGTAGCCAGTCGCTTCTCTTCTTCCTTGAGTCCTGCGATGTCGCTCTCGAGGTTCTTGATAAATTTGCAATAACCCTCTAACTTGTCGGCGAGGTCTTCCTTCGCCACGTCAAACGCTCCGATGAGTGCCTCGTCTTCGAGGGTTCCGTCTTCCATAAGCTGCCAGAGTGTCATAAACTCGGCATTAAGTTCGTAAATAGATGCCATTTGTGTTAATCCTCCCAAATAGATTTGTTTGCTTTGTAATACATAAAGCGATAATTCTCGTGTTGCTTGCACCAGTCACCGATCACGGTGTAAATGGTGGACTTTGTTGCATTGAGTTGTTCTGAATGTTTGAGAACGTGCTCCTCGTCGAGGTAGACGATATAAAACGATATATTGTCTTTGTCGACGATGTTAAAAAGGTCGAGCTGTTCCATGTCAAAAGTTTCCTGTGAAGTCTGGAATGTTCTCGGGAACTACAGACTTGTCGGTGATCTCGAAATATGTGACATCATGGAGCGCTCTCTCGTTTGCGAGCTGCTGCTCAAGGTCTGCGTTGCGCTGACGGTAGTGATCGAGCTTCTGATTCAAATAACCAATCTGTTCAGCCTCAGCCAGCAACTCCGCAACCATCCCCAAAATGAAGCCGACTATCAAAGCGGCCAAAGTGAATAACATCGTTGTAGTGTTCATGGTTCTCCATCCTTTCGTTTTTTGTTAATGTGTGTGTGACGTATGAAACTGAATAGACTGGCTTCCAGCCTGTCGGCCACGCTCTGACTTCATCCATCGTTATCACGAAGCAGTCGATCCATAAGCCTCTGACTCCCGGACCTGTGTCCTCTGTGATGTAGATCTTGCGCTCGGGATCGTCTGGATCTCCGACTTGTAAAATTTCGTTATAGCCGTGATAGTTGCGATCTATTGCGCAGGTGGTCGGTTCGCTCCATATATCCGAGTAGTGACAGATCGCTCCGCTGGATGTCATCCACGAACCTCCGCACTCTTCCGGACAGTAGGCCGTTATGAAATACCGCCCCAGATAATCAAGTTCGATCGTGGTGTATGTGACCGTGATGTCATTCCACTCGTTCCTAAGCTTCGCCTCTCCGATGATCGCCTCGTTCGGTCTTCTGACTTCCTCAACTATCTCGGGGATGTAGTACGTTTCAAACTTCTGTTTGATTTCCTTCTTCTTCTCTTTGTGATCGTCAAGCGCGTAGGGTATTGTTAAGATTGCTTGGTTTATGAGCATAAAAGCGAGTAGTAAAAGCGCGTTGACGGATCGAATGGTCTGCTCGTCTGTCATGCGATCCGCTCCTCAAATAAGTCGGTGCGGTTCTTCGCCTTTTCTATCATTTCCATCTCTCGCTTCGTAAAGCCTTGTTTGAGTGCCTTCTTAACGTAAGAGGGCGATCTGTTTATCGTGTCGGCTATCTCCTGCGACGAGCTGAAGACTTGATATAGTTTTGGGTATCTTGCCGCGCCCGGTCTCGTGGTCTTCATACTTTCACCCCTTTAAGTTTCGTTTGTGGAACTCTCGGATCAAAAAAATAAGCATTGATTTCATCCAGCGGTATCTCGAGCAAGCTGACCGCCTTCATGAGTGTCGAACCCCTCCAGTCACGGCCGTTGCTGAGGTATCTGCTGAGTGTCGACTCCGCTATACCGAGAGCTTCACAAAAAGCCTTATGCGTGCCGTATTTTTCAACGATGCGAGCCTCCAGCTTTTCCGTCTTGTAAGCCATTGATTTCTTCCTCCCTTCTCTTTGATTTTCGGTTCCATTTCTGGAACTGTCAAACTTATCTTACCATTGAGTTCCATTTTTGCAACCCCTAAAAATTCCATTTTTGCAACTGTCACAAAATTGTCATATAATCATTTGTGAGAAGGGAGAAAAAAGAAAATGACCGACATTATTGAACGATTAAATGAGGCCCTTGAGTTAAGGGGATGGACCGCCGCAGACCTTGCAAGGCATAGCGGCATCAGTAAAGGACAGATTTCCCGATATTTACATGGCGAGTTCAAGCCGAAGCAGTCAAACATCGGAGCGATGGCGAACGCTCTGGGTGTATCTCCTGCGTGGCTCTTGGGCTATGACGTAAACATGAAGGGCGAGATCCTGCAGCCTAAAGTCGAACTATATAAACTCAATGAGGAGAACCAGACGAGGCTCTTGGCATACTATCAAGCCCTTTTAGATTCACAAGGGGGGAAATGATGGCAAGCCCGAAGTGGAACAAAACAAAAAAGCTCTGGATAATTCAAGGCCAGCATAACGGAGTCAAAAAATCATTTTACTCATCCGTTCCCGGTCAGAAGGGCAAGCGTGAGGTCTTGGATAAATATGACGAATGGGTGGAGTTCGGAGGAGTCAGTTCGATCAC
>JAGBRZ010000247.1 GCA_017632155.1 Clostridia bacterium | reverse complement strand
TCTCCTTCGAGAGGCTTTGAGGCGGTTTGCCGCATGACCTTTGAAAAGGCGCAGATCGTTTTGCGTGGCAAGCAGGTGACGGTGTATCCCAACGAGGGAGATGCGTACGAGGTGGAGATCCCCAAGTGCGACTACTACGCCGAGGAGATCCGTCTGATCGCGAATACGATTATGGACGACAGCATCAAGAACGAGTCCAATCCGCCCGAGAGTGCACGCAACACGGTGGCTCTGATGAACAAGCTGCGCGACAGTGCTGACCTTGGCGGTCAGATGCTCTCGTTTGAGTGCTGAGAGAAATTTTTAAAATTCTCTTGACAAACGTCGTCAGAAGTGCTATAATATCGAAGAAAAATTAAACATCAACGCAGAGATTTGGAGATGCGCAAAAAAGACGGAAGTGCCTTCCGTGTTTTTTGCGTATCTTTTTTTCTCCGACGGATGGTAGGATGAAAGGAAGAAAGGAAAGCGTATGAAATACGACATTACCATTGTGGGTGCAGGCGTTGTGGGCGGAATGATTGCCCGTGAGCTTGCCAAGTACGATCTCCGTTTGTGTATTCTGGAAAAGGAAGGCGACGTGGCAATGGGCGCAACCAAGGCAAACAGCGCCATCGTCCACGCAGGATTTGACGCCAAGGAGGGCTCGCTCAAAGCAAAGCTGAACGTGCGCGGTTCGAAGTTGATGCCCAAGGTTACCGAGGAGCTCGGTGTCAAGTATCAGAGAAACGAGTCTCTTGTCGTTGCCTTCGAGCACGAAAGAGCTGAGGTTGAGGCAATTCTTGAGAGAGGAATTCGTAACGGTGTCGAGGGACTTCGCATCGTCGAGCACGACGAGCTTTTTGAGCTTGAACCGAACATCAATCCCGATCTCGCTTGCGCACTGCTTGCTCCCACGGGTGCAATCGTTTGCCCCTACGAGCTTTGTATTGCCGCAGTTGGAAATGCGATGGACAACGGTGCCGAGCTGAAGCTGAATTTCAAGGTTGCTTCGATTGAGAAGACCGAGGGCGGCTACGCAATTACCGCAGAAAACGGCGAGCGCGTGGAAACGTCGATCGTGATCAACTGTGCAGGCGTTTATTCCGAAGAGATCGCAAGAATGACGGGAGACGCTGACTTTACGGTACACCCCCGCCGCGGCGAATATATGGTTCTTGACAAAGAGTGCGGTACGTTCACCAAGAGAACCATCTTCCACACTCCCACGAAGATGGGTAAGGGAATTCTTGTTTCGCCTACCGTCGACGGCAATCTTCTGCTCGGACCGACGGCAACCGATATGGAAGATAAGGAAGACACCTCGACCACGCCCGAGGGCTTTGCTACCATTTTTGACAAGGCAAGCGACAACGTGGCGAAAATTCCTTTCAATAAAGTAATCACGTCCTTTACGGGTCTTCGCGCAGTCGGAAGCACGGGTGACTTTATCATCAAGCACCGCGAGGGCGTTCTGACGCTGGCGGGCATCGAGAGCCCCGGTCTGACCTCCGCACCCGCGATTGCCGAGTACGTCGAGGAAATCCTCACGAACGAGATGGGGCTGAATGCACCCATGAAGAAGGACTACGATCCGACCCGCAAGGCAGGGCACTACTTCCACGATCTTTCGATGGAAGAAAAGAACGAGATCATCAAAAAGGATCCCCGTTACGGACGTATCGTTTGCCGTTGCGAGGGCATTACCGAGGGTGAGATCGTCGAGGCGGTTCACCGCAATCCGGGTGCGTCCGACGTCGACGGTGTAAAGCGCCGCACGAGAAGCGGTATGGGACGCTGTCAGGGCGGCTTCTGCTCTCCGACCGTCGTGGAAATCATCGCAAGAGAAAAGCAGATGGCGTTCGAGGACGTAACCAAGTTCGGCAGAGAGTCGGTCATCAATTACGGAAAAACGAAGGGGGAGAACTGATATGTCTATGACGAAGGTAGATCTTGTTATCGTCGGCGGCGGACCTGCAGGTATGAGTGCCGCAGTTGCCGCATACGACGCAGGTCTTAGAAATATTCTCATTCTGGAGCGCGATCGCAGCCTTGGCGGTATTCTCCGTCAGTGTATTCACAACGGATTCGGATTGCACCGCTTTAAGGAAGAGCTGACGGGCCCCGAGTACGCATATCGCTACGAAGTACAGGTCAGAGAGAGAAATATTCCCTTTAAGCTCAATACGATGGTGCTCGACATTACCCCCGACAAGGTGATCACCGCAATGAACTCGGAGGACGGGCTGTTTCAGATCGAGGCGGGCGCGATCATTCTTGCAATGGGATGCCGTGAGCGTCCGAAGGGAGCTCTGAACATTTGCGGAACCCGTCCCGCGGGTATTTTCACGGCGGGTACGGCGCAGAAGTTCGTCAATATGGACGGCTATATGCCCGGCAAGAAGGGTGTTATCCTTGGATCGGGTGACATCGGTCTGATTATGGCAAGAAGAATGACGCTCGAGGGCGCCGAGGTCAAGGCGGTTTGCGAGCTGATGCCCTATTCGGGCGGTCTTGCCCGAAACATCGAGCAGTGCCTCAACGATTTCGGTATTCCGCTGATGCTCAGCCACACCGTCGTCGAGATCCACGGCAAGGACCGTGTGACGGGCGTGACCATCGCTAAGGTGGACGAGCGCAGACGTCCGATTGCCGAAACCAAACAGTATATTGAATGTGACACCCTGCTTCTCTCGGTTGGTCTGCTCCCCGAAAACGAGCTGACCAAGAGCGCGCAGATTCCGCTTTCTCCCATCACGGGCGGCGCGACGGTTGACCAGAACCGTCAGACCGAGCTTGCGGGCGTCTTCTCCTGCGGTAACGTGCTTCACGTACACGACCTTGTGGACTACGTTTCCGAGGAAGCTGAGATCGCAGGTAAGGCGGCAGTGGCATATCTTGAGGGAAAAGCTCTGTCGGGTAGAAACATCACGCTTGCCACCGACGGAAAGGTTCGCTACACCGTTCCTCAGCGCATTACCGCCGAGGAGAACGTGACCGTCTACTTCCGCGTTGCCGACGTTTACCGCGATATTCGCATTGTCGTCCGCGACGGAGAGAAGGTTCTTGTGAATAAGAAGAAGCAAAAGGTTGCTCCCGGCGAAATGGAAAGCCTGACGCTTTCGGCAGAGATGATCGCGGGCATCAGCACCGACACGCTGAGCTTCAGTATTGAGCAGTAAGTAAGGAGGAAGAGAACATGATCAGAGATCTTACTTGTATCGTATGCCCCAAGGGCTGTCAGCTCAAGGTTGAGCTTGACGACAATAACGTAAAGAAGGTCCTCTCGGTAGAGGGACACACCTGTAAAAGAGGAGAGAAGTACGCCAACGACGAGTGCGTCGCTCCGATGAGAACCCTGACGACGACGGCAGCCGTCGAGGGCGGCGGTGTCGTTCCCGTCAAGACCGACCGCACCATTCCGAAGGAATTGATGTTTGAGTGTATGAAGGCGGTGGGCGCCGTCCGCGTTCCCGCCGACGCAAAGCTCGGCGATATTGTGATCGAGAACATTCTCGGCACGGGCGCCAATCTCGTCACCACGAGAAACGTACAGCTCTAAGACCGCACGGATCAAGAAAACAGCGCAACTGTGAGAAATCACGGTTGCGCTGCTTTTTCGACAAACGTCTTCCGAATTTGCCTTAAAAAGAAGATTTTTTTAATTTTTTTAATTTTTTCAGAAAAATTGCTTGACAAAGCGAAAAAGGCGTGATATAATTATAAACTGCAATATAATTGCTCACTATGCCCTATTTTTGGTAAAGTCACAAAAAATTTACAATTTTTGTGGAAATTTTCTGCGAAAAAATTGAAAACTTTTTGAAAATTTTTGCGAAATTTTGAAATTTGTTTACTTTATTTATCATAGGCGCGGGTGAGCGGACGTTGTCGCAGGGGACTGCGGGAACGATTACTTTGAATGGAGTGAGAAAATTCATGGTCAACGTAAAAGAGCAGAAGCTTGGTCAAAACACAAGAATGAGTTTTGCAAAGTCGCGCTTCCAGTGCGAGTTGCCAAATCTCGTCGAGGTGCAGACGAAATCCTTCAAGTGGTTCTTAGAGGAAGGTCTGATGGAGGTCCTGCGTGACGCATCTCCCATCACCGACCACTCGGAAAACCTTGTGATCGAGTTCGTTTCCTACTCGATCGACCAGAAGCCCAAGTACACGGTGGAGGAATGCAAGGAGCGCGACGCAAACTACGCCGCACCCCTGAAGGTCAACGTTCGTCTGACCAACAAGGCAACGGGCGAGGTCAAGCAGACCGATATCTTTATGGGTGATTTCCCGATTATGACCGAAACGGGTACTTTCGTGATCAACGGTGCGGAGCGTGTTATTGTCTCCCAGATTATCCGTTCTCCCGGTATGTACTACGCCGATGCGATCGACAAGTCGGGAAAGGAGACCTTCAGCACGACGATCATTCCTTACAGAGGTGCGTGGCTGGAATACGAGATCGATGCCAACGGTGTGATCTACGTCCGCGTCGATAAGACGAGAAAGCTTCCTCTGACGATGTTTGTCCGCGCGCTTGGCGTGGAAACGAGAGAGGATATCTATGCCCTCTTTGGAGAGGAAGAGCTTCTGACTGCAACCTTCGAGAAGGACGAGAGCGAGATGCTGGCACAGCACAACGGCTCGACGCCCCGTGTCGAGGCTCTTAAGGAGATCTACAAGAAGCTCCGTCCCGGTGAGCCTGCGCTCGAGGGACCTGCAGAGACCCTGATCAATAACTATTTCTTTGACGCAAAGCGTTACGATATTGCCAACGTCGGACGTTACAAGTTCGATAAGAAGATGGCAATTCATTCGAGAATCCGCGGTCACGTGCTTGCTGAGGCGGCTGTTAGCCCTCTGACGGGTGAGGTTCTCTTTGATGCGGACACCGTGCTCGATTCTGCCAAGGCACAGGCAATCGAGGATGCGGGTATCAACAAGGTCATGATTCGTTTGGACAACGGTCAGGTCATCAAGGTATTCTCGAACAACACCATCCGTCCCGAGGCAATTCTCGGCTATGATCTGAAGGACTGCGGCGCGACCGAAAAGGTCAGACTGCCCCTGCTTCTCGAGCTGATGGAGCAGTGCGGTGACGACGCAGAGGCACTCAAGGCAGCGGTCAAGGAGAACATCGCAGAGCTTTGTCCCAAGTATATCACGAAGGACGATATCTATGCGTCGATGAACTACCTTCTGAACCTGACGCACGGCGTGGGCAGAATTGACGACATTGACCACCTTGGCAACCGTCGTATCCGTTCGGTCGGTGAGCAGCTGCAGAACCAGCTCCGCATCGGCTTTGCGAGAATGGATAAGATCATCAAGGAAAGAATGACCATTCAGGACAACGAGAAGATGACTCCCGGTCACCTGATCAACATCAAGCCTGTGACTACCGTCATTCGTGAGTTCTTCGGCTCTTCGCAGCTCTCGCAGTTCATGGATCAGAATAACCCCCTCGCCGAGCTGACCCACAAGCGCCGTCTTTCGGCACTCGGTCCCGGCGGTTTGTCGAGAGAGAGAGCTTCCTTTGACGTCCGTGACGTTCACTACACCCACTATGGTCGTATGTGCCCGATCGAGACGCCTGAAGGTCCGAACATCGGTCTGATTTCCTATCTGACCACCTATTCCAAGATCAATGATTACGGCTTTATCGAAGCGCCCTACCGCAAGGTTGTGGACGGCGTTGTTACCGATGAGGTCGAGTATATGACGGCAGACCGCGAGGATAACTTTATCATCGTGCCCGCCAACGAGCCGATCGACGAGAACGGCAAGTTCCTGCACGAGAGAGTGACCTGCCGTGACAAGGGTGAGTTCGTAGAGAAGCTCGCTTCCGAGGTCGATTATATGGACGTTTCTCCCAAGATGGTAGTATCGGTTGCTACGGCAATGATCCCCTTCCTGGAGAATGACGATAACTCCCGTGCACTGATGGGATCGAACATGCAGAAGCAGGCAGTGCCGCTGATGGTGACCGACAGCCCCATCGTCGGAACGGGTATGGAATACAAGGCAGCCGTTGACTCGGGCGTTGTCATCGTCGCAAAGAGAGCCGGTCGCGTTGAGAAGGTCGATGCAACCAAGATCGTTATCGTTTGCGAGGACGGTCAGAAGGATGCGTACGAGCTCATTAAGTTCAAGAAGACCAACCAGGGTACTTGCTTCAATCAGCGTCCCGTGGTCAAGAGAGGCGAGTTTGTCACCGAGGGACAGGTCATTGCCGACGGTCCCGCAACCAGCAAGGGTGAGATCTCGCTCGGTAAGAATGCGCTGATCGGATTTATGACCTGGGAAGGTTATAACTACGAGGACGCAGTTCTTCTGAATGAAAGACTCGTCAGAGACGACGTTTATACTTCTCTTCATATTGAAGAATACACGCACGAAGCAAGAGATACCAAGCTCGGACCGGAAGAGATCACGCGCGAAATTCCCAACGTGGGTGAGGACGCGCTGAAGGATCTGAACACCGAGGGTATCGTAAAGAAGGGAACCGAGGTTCGCGCAGGCGACATTCTGGTCGGTAAGATCACTCCGAAGGGAGAGACCGAGCTGACGGCAGAGGAAAGACTGCTCCGCGCTATTTTCGGTGAGAAGGCAAGAGAGGTCAGAGATACCTCGCTGCGTCTGCCTCACGGTGAATCGGGTATTGTCGTTGACGTAAAGGTATTCTCGCACGAGCATCACGATGACGTTCCTGCGGGCGTCAACAAGGTTGTACGCGTTTATATCGCGCAGAAGAGAAAGATCTCCGTGGGAGATAAGATGGCAGGACGTCACGGTAACAAGGGTGTCGTTTCGCGCATTATGCCTCCCGAGGATATGCCGTTCCTCGAGGACGGAACTCCTTTGGATATCGTTCTGAACCCCCTGGGCGTTCCTTCGCGTATGAATATCGGTCAGGTGCTTGAGGTACACTTGGGTATTGCCGCAAGAAAGCTTGGCTGGAAGATTATGACCCCCGTATTTGACGGTGCCAACGAGAAGGAAATCATCGAGTGTCTGCGTATGGCAGGCAACTGCCGTAAGATCCTGCCCGGCGAGAACATCGACGGTAAGGAGCTCTTCCTCGAAACCGAGGATGAGGCAGGAAAGAAGGATCTCGTTCACATCACGCCCGAGCAGAGAGCAAACGCCGAGGAAATGGCGGCTCTGTACGAAACCGGCAAGGTCCGCGTGATCGACGGTAAGACCATTCTGTACGACGGTCGTACGGGTGAGCCCTTTGATAACCCCGTTACGGTAGGTATTATGTACTACCTCAAACTGCACCATCTGGTTGACGATAAGATCCACGCCCGTTCGAACGGTCCGTACTCGCTCGTTACGCAGCAGCCTCTCGGCGGTAAGGCGCAGTTTGGTGGTCAGCGTTTCGGAGAAATGGAAGTTTGGGCACTCGAGGCATACGGTGCGGCATACACGCTGCAGGAGATCCTGACGGTCAAGTCCGACGATATCAACGGACGCCGCAGAACCTACGAGGCGATCATTAAGGGACAGAATATCCCCACGCCCGGTATTCCCGAGTCGTTTAAGGTGCTTGTCAAGGAGCTTCAGTCCTTGGCGCTGAACGTTCGCGTGCTGGATAAGAACGGCGAGGAGATTCAGCTTTCTTCTCTGTGCAACGAGGAGGAAACGACTCCTTATACCAACCGTGCGGAAGCCGCGCTTCTGGACGACGTACTGGATCAGACGGTTGAGACCGACGATATGGACGAATCCTTCCAGATCGACGATATTGATGACCTGATCGACGGAACTGCCGGTCTTGGCGATGTCTTTGAAGGCTTCGACGCAGACGATGAGAATATGTAATAGTGAAGGAGAACAGCTGTGGAGCGTAATGAATTTGATTCGATTAAAATAGGTCTGGCATCTCCGGATATGATCAGAGAATGGTCTTATGGTGAGGTCACCAAGCCCGAGACCATCAACTACCGCACCCTTAAGGCAGAGATCGGCGGCTTGTTCTGCGAGCGCATCTTTGGACCGACCAAGGACGGCGCTTGTATGTGCGGAAAGTACAAGAATTCGCACAACAAGGAGCCCCATAAGTGCGAAAAGTGCGGCGTTGACGTAACGACCAAAAAGGTACGCCGTGAGCGTATGGGACACATTGAGCTGGCGGCTCCCGTATCCCACATTTGGTACTTTAAGGCAATTCCCTCGAGAATGGCTCTCATTCTCGACATTTCTCCCAAGCTTCTCGAGCAGGTACTGTATTTTGCTGATAACGTCGTTCTCGATTCGGGCTCGACGCCTCTGGCAGTAGGTACCGTCCTCAACGAAAAGCAGTATCAGGAAAATCTTGAGCTTTACGGAAACGACTTCCGCGTCGGTATGGGTGCGGAGGCAGTCAAGGAGCTTCTCTCCAAGATCAATATTGAAGAGCTTTCGGCACAGCTTAAGAACGAGCTTCTGACGGCTTCGGGACAGAAGAAGACGAGAATTATCAAGCGTCTTGAGGTTGTGGAAGCATTCCGCAAGTCGGGCAACAAGCTCGAGTGGATGATTCTCGACGTTGTTCCCGTTATTCCCCCCGACATCCGTCCGATGGTTCAGCTCGACGGCGGACGCTTTGCTTCGTCCGACCTCAACGAGCTTTACAGACGAGTGATCAGCAGAAACAACCGTCTGAAGAAGATCATCGAGATCCACGCCCCCGAGATCGTCATCCGCAACGAGAAGCGTATGCTTCAGGAAGCGGTTGACTCGCTCATTGACAACGGCAGACGCGGCAAGCCCGTCACGGGTCCCTCCAACCGTCCTCTCAAGTCTCTCTCCGAGATGCTCAGAGGTAAGCAGGGACGCTTCCGTCAGAACCTGCTCGGTAAGCGTGTTGACTATTCGGGACGTTCGGTTATCGTCGTTGGACCTTCGCTGAAGATCTATCAGTGCGGACTTCCCAAGGAAATGGCACTCGAGCTCTTCAAGCCCTTCGTCGTAAAGCGTCTGGAAGAGATGCAGAGAGTTCCCGGTGTCAAGGACGCACTCAAGAAGATCGAAAAGGCACACGAGAATCCCTGCGTATGGGACGCACTCGAAAACGTTATCAAGGAGCACCCCGTGCTTCTGAACCGTGCACCGACGCTTCACCGTCTGTCGATTCAGGCGTTCGAGCCGGTGCTCGTAGAGGGTAGAGCAATCAAGCTTCACCCCTTAGTATGTACCGCATTTAACGCAGACTTTGACGGTGACCAGATGCCTGTACACGTACCGCTGTCTGCTGAGGCACAGGCAGAGGCAAGATTCCTTATGCTCTCTGCAAACAACCTCTTGAAGCCCATGGACGGTCGTGCCGTAGCAGTTCCTTCGCAGGATATGATCCTCGGATCCTACTACCTGACGATGGATAAGGCAGGCGAGCCCGGCGAGGGCAGAGCCTTCCGCGATTTCAACGAGGCAATGATGGCATACGCCAACGGAGCACTCGGTCTGCACGCGCCCATTAAGATCCGCGTGACCAAGGAAATCGACGGTGTTCAGAAGACCAAGCTGATCGACGCAACGCTCGGTCGTATGATCTTCAATCAGCCGATTCCTCAGGACCTCGGAATGATCGACAGAAAAGATCCCTTCGAGCTTGAGATTCAGAAGGTCGTCAAGAAGAAAGAACTTGGTCAGATGATCGACCTGTGTATCAAGAAGCACGGCTCGGCAGTCTGTGCGGAAATGCTTGATAACATCAAGGAGATGGGCTACAAGTATTCCACCAAGGCATCCTTCTCGATCTCGGTTTACGATATGACCATTCCCGCAGAAAAGAAGGGATATATCGAAGCCGCACAGAAGAAGGTTGATGCCATCAACCAGAGCTATAGCGACGGTCTTTTGACCAACGATGAGCGTTATAACAATGTTATTAAGATCTGGGGACAGACGACCAATGAAGTCACCGATGCTCTTCAGAAGGGCTTTGACGCCTACAACCCGATCAAGATCATGTCGGATTCGGGTGCCCGTGGTTCGATCGCACAGATGCGTCAGCTCGCAGGTATGCGTGGACTGATGTTTGCGACCAACGGTAAGACCATCGAGCTTCCGATTAAGTCGAACTTCCGTGAAGGCTTGAACATTCTCGAGTACTTTATGGGTGCAAAGGGTTCGCGTAAGTCGCTGTCCGATACGGCACTCCGTACGGCAGACTCGGGTTACCTGACCCGTCGTCTTGTTGACGTTTCTCAGCACGTCATTGTTCGCGAAGAGAAGTGTGACACCGTTAAGGGCGCATGGATCGAGCAGATTATGGACGAAAAGAACGGAACGGTTCTTGAGCCTCTGTCCGACAGAATTGTGGGACGTTACACCATCGGTGCAATCCAGAATCCCACCACGGGCGAGATCATCGTTGGCGACGACGAAATGATCACCGACGAGCAGGCAGCCGAGATCACGAAGGCAGGCATTGAGCGTGTTTATATCAGAACGGTTATTCAGTGTCACGCAAAGCACGGTATCTGTGCGCACTGTTACGGTGCGGACCTTGCTTCGGGCAACCCCGTCAAGGTTGGTGAAGCCGTTGGTATCATCGCCGCACAGTCGATCGGTGAGCCCGGTACTCAGCTGACGATGCGTACCTTCCACTCGGGTGGTGTCGCAGGATCGGATATTACGCAGGGTCTTCCCAGAGTTGAAGAGCTCTTTGAGGCAAGAACCCCCAAGAAGACCTCGGTACTCGCAGAGACCGACGGTGTCATTCAGGAAATCCGCGGCGGAGACACGCCCAACACCTACGTGATCGACGTTCGTTCCGCAGAGACGGGTATGAGAATCGCGCATCAGGTTCCTTTCGGTAAGAGAGTTACCGTCAGCGAGGGTGATACGGTTCAGAAGGGTGACGCCCTGACCGACGGTAGCAAGGCTCCCGCAGACATTATGCGTATCTTCGACGACCCGAACGACCCGAACAACCGCGATTACCTCGATAAGGTTTACGAATATATCATCAAGGAAATTCAGAAGGTTTACCGTTCGCAGTCCTGTAACGTCAACGACAAGCATATCGAAATCATTGCTCGTCAGATGACCAGACAGATCCGCGTATTCGATAACGGAGATACCGATCTTCTCGTCGATTCTTTGGTCGATATGAGCGAATTCGAGGAAGAGAACAACAGAATTCAGGCAAGAATCGACGCAGGCGAGCAAGGACTCCGTCTGGCATCGGGTAAGCCTGTCCTGCTTGGTATCACCAAGGCTTCTCTCCAGACCGACTCCTTCCTGTCGGCGGCTTCCTTCCAGGAAACTACCAAGGTGCTCACCGACGCTGCCATCAAGGGCAAGGTAGACCATCTGCTTGGACTCAAGGAGAACGTTATTATCGGTAAGCTGATTCCTGCAGGTACGGGTATGAAGTGCTAC
>JAGBRZ010000246.1 GCA_017632155.1 Clostridia bacterium | reverse complement strand
GTTCTCCTTGGAGATCTTGACCTGTCTTGCACGACCGAGCATATGAACGTTAGCGTCCTTAAGTTCAAGTCCAAGATCGTCGGAAATTACCTGTCCGCCGGTAAGGATAGCGATATCGCGGAGCATATCTTTTCTTCTGTCGCCAAAGCCGGGAGCCTTAACAGCAACGCATACGAAAGTACCCCGAAGCTTGTTGAGCACGAGAGTGGTAAGAGCTTCGCCCTCTACGTCCTCAGCTATGATAAGGAGCTTCTTACCAGCCTGAACGATCTGCTCAAGGAGGGGAAGAACTTCCTGAATGTTAGAGATCTTCTTATCGGTGATAAGAATGAAAGCGTCGTCGATAACAGCTTCCATCTTGTCGGTATCGGTAGCCATGTAGGGGGAGAGATAGCCGCGGTCGAACTGCATACCTTCAACTACTTCGCAGTAGGTCTCAGCAGACTTGGACTCTTCAACGGTGATAACACCGTCAGCAGTAACTTTCTCCATAGCGTCAGCAATGAGGTTACCGATAACTTCGTCGCCTGCAGAAATAGTACCTACACGAGCGATGTCAGCAGAGCCGTTAACCTTCTGGGAGATAGCGGTAAGGGAAGCAACAGCCTTGTCAACTGCCTTGGAAATACCCTTGCGGATAACCATGGGGTTAGCACCTGCGGTAACGTTCTTCATACCCTCGCGGATGAATGCCTGAGCGAGAAGGGTAGCAGTGGTGGTACCGTCACCGGCAGCATCATTGGTCTTGGTAGCAACTTCTTTAACGAGCTGAGCACCCATGTTTTCAGCAGCATCCTCAAGTTCGATGTCCTTTGCGATGGTAACACCGTCATTGGTGATGAGGGGAGCGCCGTACTTCTTGTCAAGAACTACGTTTCTGCCCTTGGGGCCGAGAGTGATCTTAACAGTATCAGCGAGCTTATCAACGCCGCGAAGAAGGGCGTTGCGGGAATCAATTCCGTAGTAAATATCCTTTGCCATAGTGATTAGTTCCTTTCAATTATTCGATAACCGCGAGAATGTCCTTCTCTGCGATGATGGTGTATTCAACACCGTCGAGCTTGACCTCGGTGCCCGAGTACTTAGCCGCGATGACCTTCTGTCCAACCTCGAGAGCAACGGGGATGATCACGCCGTCGTCATTCTTCTTGCCGGGGCCGACTGCAACTACTTCTGCGATCTGGGGCTTTTCCTGCGCGCTGGCGGTAAGGATGATGCCGCTCTGGGTCTTCTCTTCTGCTTCAACGAGCTTGATAACAACTCTGTCTGCAAGCGGTTTGATGTTCATTTTTCTTCCTCCTAAAGTGTAAAAGGCTTTATGCCTCAATAATTTACTTTATTTTTGGCACTCTTTTTACCCGAGTGCTAAACTACGCCTATAATTGTACTACAAATTCTCAAAAAATCAAGTACCTTTGCCTCAAATTAACATATTGTTCACACAATTTTTAGCACACAAAAGAGGAATTGCCAACAAATTTCGAGCATATCTTCTATAAAGAGGTGATTTTATGCTTGATTATATCAATTCCCGAATATTGGGGCGACTTTTGCCTGTGTTTTTGATCGGTGCGGGGCTCTTCTTCATTATATATATGAAAGGCTTACCGATTATGCGTCCGCGGGCGATAATTTCGCCTTTTTTGCGAAAAGAGATGAAGGACGGCTCCGTTTCCCCAAGGTCGGCCCTTTGGCTTGCTCTTGGCGGAGTACTTGGGGTTGGAAACATAGTCGGAGTTTCGGCGGCGATATGGTACGGTGGTGCTGGGGCGGTTTTCTGGATGTGCGTATCCGCAGTGCTTGCTTCTGTGCTGAAATATGCAGAAACACTTCTCGCCCTCTCGCGCAGGAAGGACGGCGCGGCTTCATCGAGCGCGGAATATATAAAGGACGTGCTTACCGAGCGAGGGATGCCGCAAATAGGCAGATTTTTGAGCTTTGCTTTTGCCACGCTTTGCCTTGTAAATTCGCTTTCTATGGGATGTCTGATCCAAGTAAACGCGATGGTTGGCGTTTGTCGGGATATACTGAAAGTCAAGCCGATCATTACGGGAATTCTGTGTGCAATTCTGATGATAGCGGTGTCGTCGGGAGGGCTTAAACGCATCTCATCGGCAACCAATAAAATCGTTCCTTTTATGAGCATCGTTTTTTGTCTGCTCTCGATCGCGGCGCTGATCATACGAGCCGATAGAATTCCCAATGCATTTGTTGAGATAATTCATTCGGCTTTTGATTTTAGCGAAAAAGGCGTGATTGGCGGCATCGGGGGATTTTTCGTTTCGTGCTCGGTACGGCTCGGGGTGATGCGCGGGCTTATCAGTAATGAAGCAGGTGCGGGCACTTCGCCGATGGCACATTCGGCTTCATCTTCCGATTCTCCCGCAGAACAAGGTTTTCTTGGAATAATCGAAGTCCTTATCGACACGGTCTTTCTTTGCACGCTTACGGCGCTTGTGATTCTCGTCAGCTTTCCCGAGGTTGAGCATTTCGGAGCTAATTCCGTAATGATGACGGTCGGAGCATACAGCACGGCACTTGGCGATTGGGTCGAGCCCGTGATGTGCGGACTTGTACTTCTTTTCGGACTTGCCACCGTCTTCTGCCAATGCTTTTACGGCAAGCTGTGCCTTTCCCACCTGACCAAAAACAAAGCCGCAGAGAGGCTTCTGACGCTTCTCTACGGCGCGGCGGCGCTCCTGTCTTCGGGAACGCCGCCGGGGGATGTATGGGATCTTGCCGACCTTTCGATCGGCATTATGACATTGATAAATATCACCGTTCTCTTCCTTGAAAGAAAAAGGATAAAGAAAGAAACTTTTGCTTATTTCAACAAGGAAAGATAATATTCCTCAACCTCGCGCGCCATACGCTCGGAGGTGTATTTTGCGAGGTATTTTTCCTTTGCAGCGGCAGAAAGAGTTTGAAGCTTTTCTTTGTCGCGGTAAAGCAGCTCAATGGCATCGGCAAAAGCATCTCGGTCGCCGCGAGTGCAAACGATTCCGCAGCCTTCGGCAATTCGCTTGTTTCCCGCAAGATCGGATACAACGGGAACAACGCCGAGACTCATACCTTCAAGAAGAGCAAGATTCGATGTTTCTGTGCCAACAGAGCAGTTAACATTGACGCTACAAAGATTCATAAGCGGAGCAATATCACTCACAAAACCGCAGAGCTTGATTCTATCGCTATATTCTTCTGCGGCATCTCTGATCGTATCAATTTGGCTTCCGTCGCCGACGATAAGGAAATAAACCTTATCAAGTCCGCGCTCGATGCATTTTTGCGCCGCGTCGATAAAAGTCAAATGATCCTTGACTTTTTCTATGCGTGCAAATATTCCGACAACAAAGGCATCATCGGGGATAGCAAGTTCAGCTCGCAATGCAGTCTTTTCAGCCTCGGATATTTCACGCAGAGCGGGGGCACCATTATAGATGACCTTGATCTTTTCGCGAGGAAGTGCCTCTGCTGCTATCGAATCCGCCGCGCTGTCATCTGTGGCAATCGCACCGTGAAGTGTCTTCTTCCATTCCTTTGCGAGCATCTGCTTGAATGGGAATTTCATCAGCTTTGGCGACGGCATATCGGAGCAATGCTTTGTGAGGATTATGCGGGGAACTTTAGCCTCGACTCCCGCAAATCTTCCCGTTCTTGACGAATGAGTGTGAAGAATATCGGGCGCGAGTTTTTTGATCTTCTCTGTCAGAAAGCCTTGAAATTCGGGGGCGCTTGAGCGGTCGGCGATTCCGTATGCGGTGATGACGGGTATGCCGAGCGCTTCGATCTCGGGGATCAGCGCGGCATCCTCGGGGAGAATGACGCTGTATTCAAAGTGTTCCCTGTATGCCTTTTCGAGAAAGTATCGGAGAAGCCTTCCGGCTCCTCCGATATTCGAATCGGTAAGTATATGTGTTACTTTAATTTTAGCTGAGGACGGCATAGGTCTTTACGCTTCCTTCAAGCACGGGTTCGGAACAAAGAACTGCGAACATTTCGTCAACTCCGTCAATGAACGAAACGTCGATCTTGCCGGCAACAGCCTTTTTGAGCGTTTCTCCATCGTCGAAGATATGGCAGAATTCCTTTGCGACTGCCCCGATAACTTCATCCGCAGGAACAACGTCTGACTCGCCTGCCTTCTCCCAGAAGAGTCTTGCGGGAGCGGCATACTTGGTTTCAAGCGCGTCGATAACATCAGCAACGACAGCGCCCGCGGTGGGAAGCTGACCTGCGCCTCTGCCGTAGAACATAGCGTCGCCGAGCATATTGCCGCGAACAAGAACGCTGTTGAATACGTCGTTTACGTGCGCCATAGGACAAGATTCCTTGACGAATTCGGGGGAAACAGTCGCGTAGATGCGTCCGTCCTCGAGTTTGCCCGCGCGACCGATAAGCTTAACGGAGCAACCAAAGGACTGTGCAACTTCGATATCCTTGAGAGATACCTCGGTAATACCCTGCGCCTTGAGCATATCCATTGGGATAAGCTTGCCGTAGGAAAGTGCAGCAAGGATAGCGGTCTTGCGGAGCGCGTCGGTGCCTTCAACGTCAGCTGCGGGATTTGCCTCTGCATATCCGAGCTTCTGCGCGTCCTTGAGGACCTCGGCATAGGTACAGCCCTCGTTTGTCATACGGGTGAGAATATAGTTGGTGGTTCCATTGAGAATGCCGCAGATGCCCTCGATCTCGTTGGATGCGAGGTCATTGATAAGAGGACGGATGATCGGGATTCCGCCGCCTACGCTTGCCTCAAAGAGGTAGCGAACGCCCTTCGCTCTTGCAAGCTCAAGAAGCTCGTCGCCGCAATCGGCAACAACTGCCTTATTTGCTGTAACAACGCTCTTGCCTGCCTCGAGAGCGGCGCGGGTGAAGTCGGATGCGGGATGGATTCCGCCCATAACTTCAACAACGACTTTAACCTCGGGGTCATTCAGAATTACATTAAGATCGGTGACAACGCGATCCGCGTAGGGAGTGTTCGACATATCGCGGATCTCGAGAATATATTTGAGATAAACCTCCTCGCCGAGGCGGGATGCTATCAGCTTTTTGTTTTCTTCAATAACCTTGGCAACGCCGCTTCCTATAACGCCGTAGCCCATAAGTGCAATGTTAAGCATAATTTTCAGCTCCTTTTTGTTTATTACCCATTATAATATCACATTTTTGAAAAAAAATCAATAAAAACTATTGAAAAAGTTCTTTTTTTATGATAATATTTATATAAGCAACAACTATTAAGGAGATTTCCAAATGTCATCACCTATCGGAAGCAAGCGCACAGTAAAGATCTTTGTGCTCTACCTTCTTGAAAATATCAATTATCCCCTCGAATACTGCACTATCAATGACATAGTTATGCAGACAGATTATGTCATGTTCCTCGACTTTGCCGAAAGCTTCAACGAGATGGTTGACGGCGAGCTGATCGAATCCTTCGAGCAGGATGGACTGACTTACTATCAAGTCAGCGACAAGGGACGAATCGTTGCACAGGCGTTCAAGTCCGATGTCCTTTCCTCCGTTCTTGACTCCGCAATGACTGCGGCTTTGCGCTATCTCGACTTCACCAAGCGCGGTATCACAACCGAATGCCGCATTGAGGGAGTTGATCCCAAGACGGGTAAATGCTCGGTTTACTGCTCGCTGACAGAAAAGAAAAAGGTCATCTTCGAGGCAACTCTTGTCGTTGACAGCCTCGACCGTGCACGCAGAATGAAGGCGAATTTCGACGACCGCCCCGAGGTCATCTATCGCGGATTCACCGCACTGATGGCGGGCAATGTCAACTTCCTTTTTGATTAAATAGGTTACGGGAGCTCCGTTCGGGGCTCCCGTTTTTTTACGATATTATTTTTTATTCTGCCTATCAAACGCGGGGTTGAAAGCGTAGAAATTCTTGCCGTCGAGCTTATCCTGAACAACACGCATAGCGTCGCCGAATCTCTGGAAATGCACGATCTCGCGCTCGCGGAGGAAGCGGAGAGGATCGGTGACGTCGGGATCATCGGAAAGACGAATGAGGTTGTCATAGGTCACGCGAGCCTTCTGCTCCGCCGCCTGCGATTCTGCAAGATCGGCGAGAGGATCGCCCTTGACGCCGACATATTTCATATCAAAAGGCACGCCGGATGCCGCTATCGGATAAAGGCCCGTCGTATGATCGACGTAATAGGGCTCAAAGGGTGTGCCCTTGATATTTTCGACGGAAATATTCCTCGTGAGCTGATAAATTATCGCCGCGATCATTTCCAGATGGGCGAGTTCTTCCGTGCCTACGTCGGTTAAAATTCCAACGACCTCGTTATACGGCATACCGTAACGCTGGTGGAGATAACGCATAGAAGCCGCCAGCTCGCCATCAGGGCCGCCGAGTTGCGATATGATAGCCGAGGCAAGCTTAGGATTGGGATTTTTGATCTTTACGGGGTACTGTAATTTCTTCTCATAGATCCACATATCTTCGCCTCCTCAGTTTGCTTCGTAGTGCCAGGGCCAATGTGCGCACATATCGCTCGATTCGCCGCAGACGCCGTACATAGTCAGCATACCGTGCTTTGACTCGTACTCTGCCGCAATCTTCGCGCGTTTTTCTCTCAATGTCTTGATATATTCCTTTGCTTCATGGCAATCGGGATAAACGTCGAGATAAAGAGTTACCTCGATGATAGCAAAATCGATCTGCCTCAGTTCGGTGAGCAAGTCGTTATTTTTTTCGCAAGGACAGGTTTGATTTGCCCGGAAAGTATATTTATCCATTGCATCTACCTCCGCCGCCGACCTCAAGGGGTAAGTCAAGGGTTGAGAACAGAGTCCCTCTTTTAAGCGCCCTTTCGTGATCATAAAGGCAGTCAAAATCCTGAAGCGGTGCATATACGCTTCCCATAGGACGGTCATTTAAACCGTATCGGCTCTCGATTCCCGTTCCGCATCCACCCTCCGCGCAGTCGCAGGCGCGACGGTTTAATGTTTCACCGTAGCTTCCTTCGATCCTTGATCTTTCGGAGTATTCGGCGGAATTCCTATCTCTGTGCTGATGCCTGCTGCATCCGCAGCTTACTTCAAAGCCCGCGCCTCCAATATTGTATTTATTCATTGTCATTCTTCCTTTCTTTGCGTTCTCAATAGCATTTTATGCAAAGCGAGAAAAAATGTCACAAAAAGTCGAAAAAGAAAAGCGGCTTACGCCGCAAAAATTCAATTTAGAAACACCATAAGCCCCGCGCTTCCGTCGGGGCTATATGGCGTTTGAAAAGATCGACCTGATTACTGGGGTCTTCTTCTCTTTTCGAAGCAAGCGCTGCAATAAACGGGCTTGTCGCTCGAGGGCTCAAAAGTGAGCTTAGCCTCAGCACCGCACTCGCTGCAGGTAGCATAGAAATACTGTCTTGCAGGACGGTTTGCGTTCTTCTTAGCGTCGCGGCAAGTCTTGCATCTCTTGGGCTTGTTGGTGTAACCCTTTTCAGCATAGAAAGCCTGCTCACCTGCGGTGAATACAAACTCGTTGCCGCACTCAACGCAAACGAGAGTTTCGTCAGCGTATTCTACTGCTGCGGTTTCTTCGATTTCGGTACCTTCGACCTTGAGTTCTTCGTACATGTTCTACCTCGTGAAAAATATGTAATAATGCCCGTCGGCGGACTCACACCGCCACCTTTGTGATTACAACGCTCTTTTTAAGCTATTCGAGCATATAAAACGGCATTTGCCGTATTTTTTATGATAATAAAGTGCGCAATTTGCGCTTGATACGAGAAAGCGCGTTGCTGACAGATTTTTTTGTTGAGTCGAGGCTTTCTGCTATCTCGTCAATGCTCATTCCCGAATAATGCATCCACCAAACGGAATTTTCGTACTTTGAAAGATTCTCTCTTATAAAAGCACGGAGCTCGGCAGCGTTTTCCTTTTCGATCACCGAAGCAGCCGGATCGCCCGAAACGAATTCCGAGGGTTCAAGCTCGTCAAGCGGAATAACGACCACGCCTGCATTCTTCTTGAACTGGCGCAAAGCGGAAACGAGAGCCTTGCCAACACAGATCTTGGCATAAAGACCGAAGCTTACGTTGCCGTAAAGGAGCTCATAGCTCTGAACGGCGCGGTGAAAGGCAAGAAGTGCCTCTTGATGAAGCTCCTCCACGTCCTGTTCGCAAAGATCTGATTTATATGAGGCTACGGCGGCATCAAGCATAGGCTTATATTCCTCTGCAAGGCGCGCGAAAGCGTCCCCATCCCCTTCCTTGGCAAGAAGCAGCAAGCCTGTGTGAGATGCGGACATGAGGCTCTTCTCTTTTTCAGGAGTGGAATAATGCGTCACGTAAACCTCCGCGGAAAAATGTCACTTCATCAATATGCATAAATCCGCTTATACACATTATACCATTTTTTTCGAAAATGTCAATAGATAAATTCAACTTTTTTTGCGAATTATTCAAAAAATCTTAAATTTCCGCCAAAATGTTCATAAAATATGACGATTTCCTATTGACACACGAATCAAAACGTGGTATAATATGATTATCCAATCAAGTGAAAGGAATATATATTTATGACTGTAGAAGAGAAAGTTAAAACACCGCACATGAGGCGTCTTGCTGTATGGGTTATCCTTGTCCTAATCATCTGCGCCATAGCTATCTGCTACCACGCCTTTACCGATACCCATTTTGCCCCGGCTGCATCAGCCGCTTGCGTGATTTTCATCGCCGCATTTATGTTTTATCTGTTCGGTCTTTGGGATTATTTTACCGACAAGAGCTTTTCGGGAAAGATCATACATTACAAGGCAGAATGTAGGATCCATAAGATCAGCGCTTTTGAGCGACGAATGGAAACAAGGTTATTCGTTGAAATGACCGTTGAATGTGATGACGGCACAACCACCGTGCACGAGGAAATGCTTTCGGGCGCTCTTTCAAAAAAGATCCCCTACCGCGATGGCGACCGCGTTTACCACATCAAGGGCGCGAAATACACCTGCCGTTTCCCGCGCAATGATACCGAGCAGAAATACGAGCCTATAAGCGTCATCTGCCCTCTCTGCGGTGCGCTTCACACCCTTGGCACAAAGACCTGCACATTTTGCGAGAATGATCTGCCGTATGATCCTTTGATAAAATAACATTTCCGCTCCTTTTGGGGGCGGATTTTTTCTTCTTTCCCTTGACTTAAAGCTTATAATGTGGTATTATATTAATAGCACTTATGGGCTTTAAGTGCACCAAACTTGCAAATAAACCAAACAAAGGAAATATAATGATGTCAAAGATCAAAATTCTCTTTATCGGCAACAGCCACACATATTACAATGATATGCCCTTGATCGCCAAGGATATTTTCGCCTCTGCGGGAATTGAGGCAGAGATTACTATGCTCACCCAGGGCGGCAAGTGCCTTGATTGGCACTATGAACAGAAGCAGACCCGCTTCAACATCCTTTACGGAGGCTATGACTACGTCGTTCTGCAGAGCAAGGCATCTAATTTCGACCCCGAATCTTATCTTGAAAGCGGAAAGAAAATATATGACGAATGGATCTCGCAGACCAATGCTACGCCTATTCTCTATATGGTCTGGTCAAACAAGGGTAAGAAGAAAGAGGAACAGCCTGCTCTGACCGAGGCAAACGTTGAGCTTGCAAAATATACCAAGGGCAGAGTCGCTCCCGCGGGAGAAGTCTTGCAGACCGTACTCCGCCGCCGTCCCGCACCCGAGCTTTACCGTGAGGACGGTAACCACGTGACTCCCACGGGCTCATATCTCGCCGCGGCTTCGATCTTCTACGCTATCACAGAACGCCGCCGCGCACTTCGCGTGAACGAAGGTGACGAGCCTCACACACGCCTTGGAATTGATGAAAAGACCGCTGCGGCAATTCACACCATCGCCTGCCGAATGGCACTTGCTTACAACGATAAGGAATGAAAATAGGAAACACAAACCTGCCTTATGGGCTTCTTCTTGCGCCGATGGCGGGTGTGACCGATCAAACTATGCGTCGAATTTCGGGCGAGTTCGGTTGCGAATACGCCGTAAGTGAAATGGTGTCGGCAAAGGCGATAGTCTATGAGCAGGATGCCCGCGCAAGCGCACCCGTCAGAACCGCACAGCTTTGCAACATCGAAGATGGCGCAATACCGACAGCAGTTCAGATCTTCGGTTCGGAGCCCGAATTTATGGCAGAGGCGGCACGGCTGATCTCAAACAGCTCATACCGCGGATTTGCGGGCGCGCGTCCCGATGCTATTGACATAAATATGGGATGTCCCGTTAAGAAGATAGTTCAAAGCGGCGACGGAAGTGCGCTGATGAAGAATCCCGAGCTTATTCACCGAATCACCGAGGCTGTTGTCAAAGCCTCTTCCCTTCCCGTCACGGTCAAAATTCGCGCCGGTTGGAATAAAGAGAGCAAAAATGCCGTTGAATGCGCCCTTGCCGCAGAAAGTGCGGGAGCGGTTGCCATATGCGTTCACGGAAGAACGCGCGACCAGTTCTATTCGCCCGGAGTGGATCTTTCCATCATCGGCGAGGTCAAGAGTGCCGTCCGCGTACCCGTTATCGGCAACGGTGACCTCTTTTCCGCAAAGCAGGCAATGAAAATGAAGGCGGAGACCGGATGCGACGGTTTTGCTCTTGCGCGAGGTGCGATGGGTAACCCGTGGCTTTTCGGTCAGATCGCAGATGCGCTCGAAGGCAGAGATTTCACCTATCCCTCGCACGAGGAAGTGCAAGCAATAGCCGAACGCCATCTTGATATGGCTATCGCTCACAAGGGTGAGCGGCGCGGACTTGCCGAGGCAAAAGTTGTGGTATCCCACTATTTTCGCGGCATCCGCGGTGCGACACGCGCGAGATTTGATTTTATGAACTCAATGACATATGCGGAGGCGCACGAAGCGCTTGTCCGTGCGTTTGCGGAGGCAAACGAAGAAGAATAAATATCCAATTGTAAAACTGCGTTTTACAATTGAGGATCGGCGCTTATCGCCGCCTGACAAAATTAAAATTTTGCCAGGCTCCCCTCGGCGCGCGGACTCGCTTTGCTCGTCTATGCGGTGTTTTTTCATCGGCAAAGCCGCCGAAAAAAACGATTTTTATTGTGTTACGCTATTATTAACATTCGGCTAAAGAGATAACCCAAAGGAGGTGCCGTCGCTTGAAATATGAGGATATGAAGCTTGAAGACTTGTTTCTGCTTGCCAAAAAGGGCGACGGCAGAGCCTTTGAGCAGATAGTTCTGCAGACCGAGCGCGCGGTCTATAACCTTGCACTCTCGATAGTCAAGAAAAAAGAGGACGCCGAGGACGTCACGCAGGAAACCTACCTGCGGCTTTGGCGGGTGGCAAGTGAGCTGAAGCTTGAAGGCTCGCTCAAGCTATACATACTGAAAGCTGCGCGGAATCTTGCGCTTGATCTTATCCGCAAGAATTCGCGGAGGGATGAGATCAACACCGTTATCCTTGATGCGGACGGTGAATTTGAGATCGATATTGCAGATGATTCCCCCGATTCGCGCCCCGATGCGTCGTATCTTCGCAAGGTCGAAAAAGAAACCGTTCTTCAATCCATCGAAGAATTGCCGTCGGCGGCGAGAGAGATGATCGTTTTGCGAGATATTGAAGGTCTTTCATACGCAGAGATCGGCTCGATGCTCGGAATTGCCGAGGGAACGCTGAAATCCAAGCTGTTCCGCGCGCGAGAACGATTGCGGAAAATAATCTTATCCAAAAATATTTTTTAATTTTCGAAAATTACGGAACTTTTTATAAGAATCCACGTCTATATATATGAAACCAAATCTTACGAAAGGAAAGGCTATGGAAACTACTCCTTCATGCAAAAAAATTCGCCTTTGGGCGGATGAATATATCGAAGGCGAGCTGACCGCGGCAGAGATGCGCGAGCTTGAGGCGCATATTGCCGAGTGTGAAGAATGCCGCAAAGAGCTCGAAGAGCTTCGTGCGCTCAAGGAAGCTATCAAATCAGCAGAGAAAGAGATGCCCGATGGGCTTCATTCCCGCATAATGGCATCTATCGAAGCCGAGCCAAAGAAAACAACCCGACGCAAGGTTGCATTTTTCCGCAGCGCGGCAATCTCAGCCGCTTGCGTTATGCTTTGTCTTTCCGCAACACTTGCAATCACAATGATCCCTATGTGGCGTTCGGGCAGCGGCGCGGGAACGCCAAACGATCCGCAATATTCCCTTGACAATACAATCGCTGAGGAATGCATCACCGAGATGAAACCCGAATCCGCATTATCCAAGCCCGAAGACGGAAATATTGAAGCAGAGCAAACCTTTGAATTGGTAGTTGACCCTGCGCCCGAGGTTGCACCAAGTGATACCGCACCTATTCCCGAAACTATCGTCTCGGAAATGACGGCGGTTGACGAAACCGAGGCGGTAATGCAAGCTCCCTCCGAAGAAGCCGCAGATACTATACTTTCAGTTGATGCTGATACAAAAGTATCAATCCGACTCGAGCAACCTGCGACCGAATCTTCTTCCGCTCCCGGCGGCGAGGAGATCACCCTCGCACTCCTGATCGTTTCGGGACTTCTCGCAGTTGCATCGTTCGTGGCGTTTTTGATCTCGCTTTCATCTGTCAGAACTTCTTCGGTAAAAAAAGATAACGGAGAAAAATAATATAAGCTAATGCTTTGACTTTAGGTACTGCAATACTCACAATCTTTCAGGAGGTATAATATGTATCGTATGTTAACAATCAGAGGAGATGATCTGGTGATCGGACTGCCGCCGGAGAATCCGCCTCCTCCAAGCACACCACTATCAGATACAACAATTTGGATACTGATTGCTGCATTTATTGTAATCGTTATTTGCGGCATAATAGCAACATTTATCCTTGCTAAATCGATCAAAAGGCGAAAAGAAAAAGAAATACGCCAAAGACTTGAAGATAAGCAAAAAGAAACGTGGCGGGACTATTAATATATCTCAATTAAACATAACATAAATGAAAAACATACAGGAGGCTTAAAAATGAGCACCACACTTAAAGTTTGCACCTTTAATCTTCGCGTTATTGCCGAGGTTGACGGCAACAACATTTTCCACAACCGCAAGGGCAGAATTCTTGACACTATCAAGGAAAACGCTCCCGACATCATCGGTTTTCAGGAGGCTGCTTCCGTGATGAAGAAATGGCTCGGCGATGAGCTCGCTCCCCTCGGATATACCGTAGTCGGATGCGGACGCAGTGCGGATTACCGCGGTGAATCGACCTGTATCGCATTCAAGCGCGATGATTTTGAGCTGATCGCTCTTGAGACCCGCTGGCTCTCGGCTACTCCCCTTGTTCCCGGCTCGCGCTATGCGGCAGACCAGAGCTCCTGCCCCCGTGTATATACCGCGGCTACCCTCAAGCATAAGGATTCCGATGAGATCTTCATCTTCCTCAACACCCACCTTGACCATAAAGGCAGCGAGGCAAGAAAGCTCGGCGCACTTGACGTTGTCAGATACCTTTCCGAGAAGCATCTTCCCTGCATTATTACGGGCGATATGAATGCTCACCCCGGCACGCCCGAAATCGAGGCTTTCACCGCATACGCGATCAACGGCAAGCCCGTCATCGACGCAACTGCAAGCCTTGGCGGCACGTTCCACGGCTTCGGCAGATACACCGCAGAAAAGGCACCGAAGATCGACTACATATTCACCGATCTTCCCTGCGACATTTCGAATTCTTACATAGTAACCGACACACCCGCGGACGGTCTTTATATTTCCGACCACAATCCCGTTTGCGCGTTTGTTGAACTTGCATAAATCAAAAAGCTCCGACTCATTGCGAGTCGGAGTTTCTTATTAGCATAAAAACAGTACTTAAACATATCACCGCACCAACAGCCACGCTCACAGCATACGCCCATTTTGCATCGGGCAGATGCAAAATTTTCGCCCATAGATAATTTGCGGCGTTAAATGCTATGTGGAAGGAAATGCAAGGCAGAATCGATCTGCATCTGAAATACATCCAAGTCAGTAAAAGTCCGGAAATGAAAGCATACGCGCACCACAGGAGATTGCCGTGCATAACGGCAAAGATAAGTGCGGCAACGGGTATGGCGATCCATTTCGGTGCAAAACGAGATATTCTGTCGCCGATAAGTCCGCGGAATACTGTTTCTTCAAGAATCGGCACAAGAAATACCGTTTTGAACATAAGCGCGTTTGAAGGTTCTTCGTATTTTGCAGAAGCGTCAACGTAGGATTCTATGATTACTTCGGGAATCGGGAGCAACGAAAGAAGTCCGCTATATGCGAGATTGAGTCCGGCACCCGCAAAGAATGCAAACAGTATCACAGACATCGGTGCTTTGCTTATTCCGCCGTGCGAAATCATTTCGGGAAGGGTGCTTTTATTTTCAAAAATCCTCGCGCAGATAAGGATGAGTCCCCAAAGTGCGAGAACCGTCACCGCGCAGTCAACGCCTTCGGGCAGACGCAAGGCAACTATGCTGATAAAAAGATACGCGCCGAACCAGCCAAAAACAGCGGCAAGCGGCATAAGTTTTTCGTTTTTCAAGGGCTCACCTCCTTATAGAATTTGCCGCAGACAAGATGTCTGCGGCAAAATTATTCCGCTAAAATCAATTAGTCAAGATACTGCATAGGATCGATGCCGATCATGGGCATCATTCTGGTAAGAAGAATGCGGTATCTCATATATCCGTGGTAGTACATACCCTCTGCAAAGAGCTCGGGGGATACGTTGATCTCCTCGGGAGTGGTTGCGCAACCTGCGGTCTTCATAAGAGCGAGGAGCTCGGCATTCTCGGGAAGAACTTCACGAATGATCTCGCGGATCTCGGGCCACTTAGCCTTGAGATCAGCGGCGTCGATCTTATCCATAATGCTGGGATTGTTAAGCTTCTCAACCTCGGGGATCTGCTCTGCCGAGAAGTGCTTGTAGATCTCGTTCCAATCGGGCTCGTCCTTGGTGGGATTGATCTCCTCTACGCGGTCTGCGATATTGCGGTAGATCTTGTTGATGATGAGGGTGGCAACGCCGACCTTTTTGCCGTGGAACTCGGGCCAGATGCCGAGAGCGAGCTTGTAGCACTCCCAGTAGTGAGAAACAACGTGCTCTGCGCCCGATGCGGGTCTTGAGCAGAGAGCGAGCTTCATTGCAAGGCCGGAAAGAACGAGAGCTTCCATAATTGCGCCTGCTGCCTCTTCGTCATTACCCGTAACCTTATCGGCAAGAGCGACCATCTTCTTAACTGCAGTCATGGTGAGGTCCGCGATTGCGGGGCAGTAATACTCGCCGGTGAGGATGTGAGAAATTCTCCAGTCAACAATTCCTATGTACTTTGCTACCATATCGCCAAAGCCCGCAGCCTTGAGCTCTGTGGGAGCGTTTGCAAGGATCTTGGTGTCGGCAAGGATGACCATAGGCTGACGAACGAACCAGGAAACCTTGAAGTTGTTTTCGATAATGGGAGCGGTATCGGATGCAAAGCCGTCCATCGAAGGCGCGGTTGCAAAGATACAGAACTTCTTGTCCTTTTCAAAGGATGCAACGCGGCAGATATCGTTGAGCGAGCCGGTGCCGCAGGAGATTACGCCGTCAACGTCATCGAGAAGAGCTTCAACCTCGCGAACCTGCTCGATACGGGCGTACATCATATTTTTATAGATAAGCTTCTTTACGTTAAAGCCCGAAGCTGCGAGAGAATCGCAAAGTCCCTCTGCATTTGCTACGCCGAGGGTGTTCTCATCGGCAACGAGAAGAATATTGGTGGGGAAGCCCGCGTCAAGCAGGATCTTGCCCGTGTCCTTTGTCAGACCGCTGTAGATCTCAACGACCTTGGTGTCAAAGGTGTGCTCTCTGCCGCAGGGGCAATTTTCAAGTGATTTAAGAAGATTTTTAAGATCCATTGTTCTACCTCTTAATAAAAATAATTATCCATATAATTATATAACGAAAAAAGCAAAAAGTCAAGAAAATATCACGAAATTTTCTTGACTATTGCCCGATTATGCGGTATAATTTCAATAGAAGCTCCAGCCCGGCACTCCGAGCAGAATTTTGGGCAAGTCTTTTTCCTCTCGGGAATAATGCAGAGCTCCGCCCGTCGGGTCGAATCCGCCGAGGGCATCCCTTGCGGCGCGTATTGATCTCGGTGACACTTTGACCGCAGATATATCGATTCCCGCATCCAAAATTACCGCGGCAAGGCTTGAGGGATAATTCTCATTCCGCACGCGGTTGAGCATCACGGATGAAAAAGCCGCCATAACGGTGTAGCTCTCACCGCCTGCTACCGCCTCCGCAGCTGACGCAAGAAGCATCACTTCTTCGCTTTCCGCCTCCACGGGGCATATTAATAAGAAGACCCAAACACAAGTCAGCACAAAACTAATCTTTTTGATATTCATCACCTCAAAAATATTATTCCCCAACAAAATTCGAAGCAATGAGGTAAAAAATGCATTATGACGTTATTGTTAACGCAGAAATAAAGCAGGACGTTTTCAAACCGGGAAACGCTACTGCTGCAGAAAAGCTCCTTTCTACGATATTCGGTTCAAGCACCAAGGTCATATCCGAAGGCACGCTTTCATCCGGCAAGAACGGTCGCATCACGCTGAAATTCAAAACAACCAACGACAGAGAAAATGAGATATCGTTTTCAAAATCAGAACCGAATCTTATATCCTTTCGCCGCGGAGAAACTACGTTTCAAGAACCCGTGGTGGTCTTTCTTGAAGAAGGCAAGCGGCACAGATGCATCAGCAAAGGCGCCGGTGGTGAGAGAGTTGAATTCACCACCAAAACCGACACCCTTGAAAACCGACTTTTGAAATCGGGAAAAATGACCCTTGAATATTCAATTGAGGTCTGCGGTGTCCGCGTTGAGTATACAAAAATGAAGCTTTCGGTCGTTCACGACAAAAGTAAAGAATAAATTTTCAAAAAACTCTTGCCAATTGCATTTAAAAATAGTATAATTAATTAATAATAAAACCACGGAGGTTCCGACATGGATTACTCAAAGAAAACAGAACTCAGAATTATGTCTCACAATATTTGGTGCGGTCCCGTTTACAACCGCGACCTTCATATGCGCGATATCTATATGCGCTATCTGCCCGACGTTCTCGGACTTCAGGAGATGACTCCCAACCTCTACAAGTCGCGAATCATTGAGCTTCTTGAGCCTGAATATGAGCTTCTCACACATAAGGAAGCCGAAGGATTTACCGACAACACTCCCCTTCTCATCCGCAAGGGTATGTTTGACGTTATCGACCACGGTTGGCATCTTTTCAAAGGACTTAACAACAGCAAGACCAAGAGCCTTGCCTGGGCAGTTCTTCGCCGCAAGAGTGACGGAATGGAGTTCGGAGCGATCTCTACCCACTTCTGGTGGCAGGGCGGTCCCGAATCCGACCTTGCGCGCGTTGGCGACGTTGACCAGATGATGACCTACGTAAACTATATGAAGTATAAGTACAACGTCCCCGTAGTTGCGATGGGCGACTGGAACTGCCGCATCGGCTCTCTTCCCTACCGCCGCGCTTACGAATGGGGCGGACTTGATACACGTGTCTGCGCTACCGAATTCTCGCACCTCACCGGCACACACCACCCTATGCCGTTTACAATCCCGAGAGCGGCGAATACGAGGGCGGTCCCGCACCCAAGGGCTCACAGCTTACATCGATCGACCATATCTTCCTCTTCGGTCACGAAGGATTTGACGTCAAGGAATACCGCGTAGTTCTCGAGCAGGATGCTCTCGACGTTTCCGACCATTGCCCGATCTATATCGACTGCAATCTCAAGTCACTGCCCGTGCTCCCCGAAAAGCCCACAACCCAATACATTCCCGTAGAAACGAAATAAATTTATGTCCGAACAAAACAACGTAAATCAAGAAGAAAAAAGACACCTGACAAGCGCCGAACGCCAAAAGCTTTATCAGCAAAAGGCAACAGAGAGGCGTATTGAAGAATACAAAAAGCGCAAGCGTGCAAGGATCACCAAGATCGCATTGATAGCTCTCGCGGTACTTTTGCTTATCGGTTCAATCATTGCCGTGGTATTGCTTGAACGTAACGTATGGGAGCCCGCGCGCATATATAAAAGCGCAAACGAGCTTTATGCAGCCGAGGAGTATCTTGATGCATACGAGATATACTTGAGCCTTGGCGAGTACAAGGATGCCGCCGAGATCGCATCTACCTGCATCACCAAAAACGCACAAAAGCTTGCGGGGCGCGAGGACGTCATCATCGGTACGTCCACGTCTATGCCCTGGTTCAAGATCGACGAAAACGGTGCAATATCCTTTGTTGAAAAGAAATACAAGGGCGCGAAAGAGATCATTGTTCCCGACGTTTTTGACAACGTGCTCGTTATGGCTGTTGCAGATAAGGGCTTCTTCTACGCTCCCTTTGAAAGCATCATTCTGCCTCCTTCAATAAAGCGCATCGAAGCGCAAGGATTTTTTGCTTGTTCCTCGCTCAAATCCATCACCCTTCCCGATGAAGTCGAATTTATCGGCGAAAAGGCTTTTGAGGATTGCACGGCACTTGAGAGTGTCACTCTCTCAGCCAAACTAAAGGAGATCGGCGCGGCAGCTTTCCGCAATTGTAATGAGCTGGCCGAGATCGCCTTCCCCGAGGGATTTGAAACCATTGGCGCACGCGCAATGGCTTCTTGCGAAAAACTAATCAAAGTCACGTTCCCTTCCACACTCTCATCTATTGGCAACAAGGCTTTTGAGGGATCTGATTCCCTGACTACCGTTATTTATAACGGAACAAAAGACAACTTGGAAGTTCTCTGCTCCGGATACGAAAACGAATTTATTATTAAAGTAAAGGAACTCATTTGCCAACAATGAAACACACTGCATCACACAACCACATCAAACTCATCTGCATCAGCGCAATGTTTGCCGCGCTCGTTTTTGTCGCAACCTTTCTTGTAAAAGTCCCGCTCCCCGTCGGATACGTTCACATTGGTGACGGAATCGTATTTCTCGCGTCCGCGCTTCTTCCCCTTCCCTATGCAATGGTTGCATCGGCTGTAGGTGTCGGACTTGCCGACCTTTGCGTGGGATATGCAATTTACATACCCATCACCGTCATCATCAGAATTCTGACAGTTCTCTTCTTCTCACGCAAGAAGCCTATGCTGTCTTGGCACAATATTATCGCGCTTGCAGCTGCAATAATACTTTGCGCCGTTGGTTATTGGGCGTTTGAGGCAGTATTTATGTACGAAAACGGTATGGCAGCTCTTGCGGGCATTCCCTTCAATCTCGCACAGAGTGCGCTCGGCGCAGTAATTTACGTAATAGTATCCAAGGCCGCGGGAAAGTGGCTCAAAAAGGCAATTTAAATGAAAATTCTTGCAATTGGAGATGTTGTGGGGCAGGCGGGCGTTGCCTATCTGCGCGCAAATCTCCATAATATCAAGCAAAAGTACTCCGCCGATCTCGTTATCGTCAACGGCGAGAATGCAGCAGAGATCCACGGAATCGGTCAAAACGATGCGGAGGATATATTCTATGCGGGCGCAGACGTCATAACAACGGGCAACCACGCCTTTGGCAGATATGACATCTATTCCTATCTCGATGATGAAAAATATATTCTTCGCCCCGCGAATTTCCCGGGCAACGCACCGGGACACGGCCACGTTATCGTGAATGCGGGCGGTGTGAGAGTTCTCGTGATGAATCTTCAGGGCAACGTATCAATGAAGGTATCGCTGGCATCTCCTTTTGAGGTTGCCGATTCGATACTTAAACGTGAATCGGGTAATTACGACGTCGCAATTCTCGATTTTCACGCCGAAGCAACAAGCGAGAAGCTTGCGATGGGATACTATCTTGACGGACGCGCGTCTGTTGTTTTCGGAACGCATACGCACGTTGCAACCGCGGACGAGCAAGTGCTTCCCCGCGGCACGGGTTACATAACCGACATTGGTATGACAGGCCCCGACGTAAGCATCCTCGGCGTTGCAACAGATTGCATCATCAAAGGCTTCACCACAGCTATGCCTCAGCGCTACCGAGTGGCAGAAGGCAAAGTCACCGCCCACGGCGCGCTTTTTTCCCTTGCGGGTGACAAATGCGTAAAGGCGGAAAGGATCGTTTTTTAATTTAATATCAAAAAAGACGGAAAATTTCGATTTTCCGTCTTCTTTTTTTCAAAAAACTATTGACAAACGTGTTATTACTGTGTATAATGTATATACACAGTTGTAACAGAGGTGATGACGTGACAATTCTTATAGACACAAAAAGCGGTGAACCGATCTACAATCAGATCTATTCACAGATAAAAAACCAAATTATCAGCGGGGAGCTCAAAGAAAACGATATGCTCCCATCGATACGAGGACTTGCAAAAGATCTTCGTATCAGCTTTATCACCACCAAGCACGCCTATGAGGAGCTCGAAAAGGAGGGCTTTATCTACACTCTTCCAGGAAAGGGTTGCTATGTTGCCCCGAAGAACACCGAAATTCTACGCGAAGAAAATCTCAAAAAAATCGAAAAGCATATTGAAGATATCGCCGCGCTTGCTTCATCCTGCAATCTGAGCCGCAACGATATCATTGAAATGATAACATTCATTATGGAGGAAAAAGAATGAATGCACTTGAAATAAGAAATCTGACCAAATCCTTTAAGGATTTTCGTCTTGACAACCTCAACCTCACTCTGCCGAGCGGGTGTATTATGGGTCTTATCGGTGAAAACGGTGCAGGCAAGAGTACAACTATCAAGCTGATACTTGACATCATCCATAAGGACAGCGGAAGCATCAAGATCCTTGGTGAGGACAACGAAAAGAATATCAAGCTTAGCAAGGAAGATATCGGCGTGGTTATGGATGAAGTCGGCCTTCCCGAATGTCTGACCGCCAAGCAGGTCGGTAAAGTAATGAAACACACCTTCAAAAATTGGGATCAGGATGAATACGATCATCTTCTGACCAAGTTTTCCATACCCGATAAAAAGCAATTCAAAGATTTTTCACGCGGTATGAAGATGAAACTCGGCATTGCTATCGCTATGTCGCATGGGGCAAAACTTCTTCTCCTTGATGAAGCAACAAGCGGACTTGATCCCGTTGTACGCGACGAGGTTGTTGAAATGTTTTATGAATTCACAAGAGATGAAAGCCATTCGATACTGATATCTTCACACATCGTCAGCGACCTTGAAAAGCTTTGCGATTACATCGCATTTTTGCACAAGGGCAAGCTGCTTCTCTGCGAGGAAAAGGACGTGCTACTCTCAGAGTATGGTATAATTCACTGTTCATCCGAACAGCTCGCTCATATTGAGCCGCAATTTATAAAGCACAAAAAAGAAACCTCTTACGGAATCGAGGCGATGGTCTTGCGGGATAAAATACCCGCAGATATCAAGATCAGCCCGATAACGATCGAAGAACTCTTTCTGTTTATGGTAAAGGAGGCAAAATAAATGAAGGGACTTATTATCAAAGACCTATATATGACGGCCAAGGACTGCAAAAGAAATATTATACTTGCTCTTATACTCGCACTGTTATCGTTCACAACACGAGATCTTCTTTTCTTTGCTTTTTATAGCCCTATGATCACAGGACTTATCCCTTATAGTCTCTTAGCTTACGATGAGCGCAGCCGCTGGTTCCAATACAGTGAAGTATTTCCCTATACTCGTGCGCAAATAGTAAACGTCAAATACATTATTACACTGATTATTCAGGGAGCTATATTTATTCTCATCAGCTGTGCACAAGCTGCAACGATGGTTTCCAGTGGCGCATTTGAAATAGCTGAATTCAGCACGTTTACGTTGTCCTTGCTGACTATGTCGCTAATTCCTCCTGCATTCACCCTTCCGTTTATGTTCAAATCCGGCGCGGAAAAGGGCAGATTGTCTTTAATATTTGTAGCTATAATCATATCTATGGGAGGCACAGTATTAGCTAAAGCATTTAACAATGATATTCCTTCTAACGTTGACCTTTTGAGTTCTGTACCGTCAACGTGTGTTCTCTGCATTGCAATATTCGCACTCTCGTGGTTTCTTTCGATCGTGTTCTACAGAAAGAGAGAACTATAATAAATAATGCAGATCCCGAAACCGAAGGATCTGCATTTTCTTTATTTAAATATTCTGCTGCTATGTTTTTTCAGCGCGAGGTAAAGGGGTATTCCGAAACCGAAGACGGAAATGATCTCGCCGATTCCGACGGTCAGGAAGATGAGTGGAAGTGCTTCGGGCGCGCTGTATACGAGCTTGACGACGAAGGGGATGATCACCATATTCGCAAGCGCGTAGGGTACGGGGGCGAGGTAGGGGAACTTTTTCAGCGCTCTGCATCCGATCATTCCAATGAGGCTTGCAAGCGTTCCGAACACGATATCCCAAAGTGCGCAACCCGTGAGCAGGTTTGCCATAAAACATCCAAGCGCCACACCGGGCACTGCCGCGGGGGTGAATATCGCAAGGATACAAAGAGCCTCCGAAAAACGAAGTTGGATCGCTCCGCTGCTCATTCCGACAGCCGCGCAAAGGTAGGTCAGGATGACGTAGATCGCCGCGATAAGTGCCGCCTCGCACAGACGGCGGATGTGTTTTCTGTTTTTTTGCATTTTGCTTATTCTCCGTAGTTTTGTTTTAGGTGAGGATGGTTTCGAACTCACCGCGAGATATTATACCACAAAGTGCGTTTTTTGTCAAGTTTTTTGCTAAAAGGTATTGCAAAACTTCGCAAAAAGGTATATAATATTGTTATTGTGAACAGAGTAGGAAAACCTGCGTTAAAATCCACGCGGACGGGGAGTTGCCGTGTGGGATAGAGTATTCGCTCAGGTCGACCGCATCCCGCTGTTGCCTCGGGAAATATTATCATTTCCTCCCGCCGCACAGAGAAACTGTTTGCGAGGGGAGGTTTTTTATATGTCAAAACAACAAAAAAACGGGCTTCGCAACGTAAAAGTCCTTACAACCGCCGCAATGCTCGGTGCGCTTAGCGTTGTCATCGGCATCTTTTGCAAGAATTTTCTCAATTTCGGAAACGGACTTTTCAGAGTGACCTTTGAAAACTTCCCGATAATTATGTCCGGTATTCTTTTCGGACCCGTTGTTGGAGCTGTGACGGGAATAGTTTCGGATATGGTGAGCTATTTTCTTTCTACGCAAAGCTTTGCAATCTCGCCGATAGTGACCCTCGGAGCGGCACTTGTGGGAGCGGTCAGCGGTATCGTTTCCAATTATATTATAAAAAAGCGCGGTGCGGTACGCGTTATCCTTTCGGTTCTTGCCGCACACGCAGTCGGTTCGCTGATCGTCAAGACTTTCGGCATATACGCATACTACAATCTCTCATACCCCTTGATGCTTCTCTACCGCTTGCCGACTTACGCGCTTATCATTGCAATTGAAAGCTTCTTCCTTTGCCTCATTTTCAGGCACAAGGCATTCACGAAATACACGAGGTAACAAAATGAATTACACCGAAGCACTTGAATATATCCATTCTATATGCTGGACCTTCACAAAGCCCGGACTTGAGCGCATCTCCGCGCTTTGCGAAAAGCTTGGAAATCCGCAGAATGAATTGAAATTCATTCACGTTGCGGGAACAAACGGCAAGGGCTCATTCTGCTCGATGCTCGATTCCGTGCTCCGTCACGCGGGGTATAAGACCGGACTTTTCACCTCGCCCTACATCAAGGTTTTCAACGAGAGAATGCAGTTCTGCGGCGAAAATGTCGCAGACGACGAGCTTGCAGAGATCACAGAATACGTCAAGCCTTTTGCAGACTCAATGGAAGATAAGCCAACAGAGTTTGAGCTTATTACCGCGATCGGATTCGAATACTTCAAGAGAAAGAAATGCGATGTTGTCATCCTTGAAGCGGGAATGGGCGGCAGACTCGATTCGACGAATATCATCTCCTCTTCCCTGCTCTCTGTTATCACCGGTATCTCACTTGATCACACCGCTTTCCTTGGAGATACTGTTGAAAAGATAGCGGCAGAAAAGGCGGGAATAATCAAGGAAAACGGAATAGTTCTGTTTGGAGGCAACTCTAAATCCGTTGAAGAAGTCATAAAGGCTAAGGCAGCTGAAATGAACGCGGATTATCACTTTGCTGACAAATCGGGACTTGAGATCATATCCTCCGATCTTTCGGGCAGTCTCTTCAATTATCTTGATTATAAGGAAGTAAAGCTTCCTCTTCTGGGTCTATATCAGCCCGAGAACGCGGCAAACGTCCTCTGTGCCATCGAAATACTCAAAGGCAAGGGATTTACCGTTTCCGATAATGCCGTCCGTGCGGGGCTTCTTGCGGCGCGTTGGCCTGCTCGCTTTGAGATCATCTCGCGCGATCCGCTGATAATCTTTGACGGTGCTCACAATCCCGAGGGACTCGAAACCGCTGTCAAGAGTATTAAGAGATACTTCGGCGACAAAAAGGTCTGCATACTCACGGGCGTTATGAAAGACAAGGATTATAATTACATAGCAAGCAAATTCTCTGAGATCTCAAACCGTGCATTCACCATTACTCCCCAAAATCCGCGCGCTCTTCCCGCAGAGGAATATGCCAAGGTTCTTGAAGGCGTTGGAATTACCGCAAGCGCCTATGCATCCGTTGCGGATGCACTTGACGATGCAAAGACATACGCTAAGAGCAACGATTCGGCTCTTGTCTGCCTTGGATCGCTTTATATGTACTGCGAGGTCATTCAAACTTTATAAACAAATCAACAGCTCCGTTGCCAAGGCAACGGAGCTGTATTTTTATTTATTCAAAATATACGCAGGCAAAAAGCCAAGCATTTTGGGGCATAACGTCAACAGGGATGGTGGCGTTATCAAAAATATAATCGGGGGAGCCCTTCTTGTACCAGTCGCTTTCGCCGGCATTTTTAAGAATGTAGATCAGCTCCTCGGTAAGCGGAACAACACCATATTTCTTGTCAGCCACATCAGAGTAATAACGATTATTGTTATTTGGCTGAAGTCGCTTATCAATATATATCGCATCTACATAGGATTCTTTCTTGATCAATTCACCCGTTTCATCATAGAATGCCTTTCCTATATTGGTAAGTGATGCGATCGTTTTCAGCGGATCAAGATATTTCGTTGACTGGGTTATTCTTACGTAAAGGATCGGTCCGTCTGCCTTATGCAGATGATAGTATCCGTCCTTTTCGTTATAAACAACCTGAATCTCCTTGGTTCCCTGCATTGTGGAGAAATTGATCTCAATAGGAACATACTTCATATTTCCCTTGGGAGTTTCCACAGTTTTCGCCGGAACCTGAGTGGGTACGAACTGATCCCAAGGACGTTCCTCATCCTTGATTTCGATGTCTGCTGCCTTAACGATAGTCAAAGTGCATTCGTCAACCGCAGCAGATGTGGAAGTCAAACCAAACACAACCTTGCTTCCGACAGATGTATGCAGGAATTCGTGAATCAAAACACCGTTTTCATCGACATTTCCGATATTGGTCTGAGAAACAAAGAAGCTTCCGCCGTAATAGCCAACCTCAACCTTGTCGGAATCGGTATAAATGTGATAGATTGCTCCTTCTTGGGGTATAAAGAAGAGATATCTGATCTTTCCTTTTTCAACGGGAATACGGACAGAGCCAATGTCTACAGTATAAACACCGGCAAGAACTGTGTCGGTTTCAACATCACCGGGATATACCATCTCGGGATTATTCGCAAGAGCAACAAGCTTGATCTCGAGCGAGGGAGATGCATCATTCACTTTATAAGATTCAGCAGAAGGAGCAAGATCATCCGAGAGGACCTCAACCGTATACTCACCGGAAACAAGCTTTGCTGCGGCTTTACCGTTTTTATCGGTCTTGACTTTTGCTGCTTCAACACTTCCGCTGATGAAGGACACCTCTATACCGGAGAGCGGATTTCCAAAGCCGTCAAGAACGGTTACGGTGTACTCGGTCTTCTTGACCTCGACCATGGGGATCTGCTCGGTCTTTACCGTCTTTCCGCATACAGTGCATTCAGTATGCTTTGAACCCGCGGTGGTTTCGGTCGCTTTCTTATCCACGATCCACTCGCCTTCTTTGTGACCGCCCTTTGAAGGAATCACTTCTGTTGCCTTGATAACCGCATCACATACCGAGCAATGCTTACCTTCGGTATTTCCGTTTTCTGTGCAGGAAGGAGCCTTTGCGGGAACGGTCACCTCTGTGTGACCCTTTGCGGTAATCTCCTCTGTATTAGTGGTTACACCGCACTTGGTACAAACTCTGTGACGTGCGCCATTCTCTGTGCAAGTAGCCTCTTTATCCACGATCCACTCACCGGGTGTGTGAGGAGTTGCGGGAATTGCTTCGGTCTTCAGCGTTGCTTTGCAAACGGCACATTCGAGATGCTTCGAGCCCTCTTCGGTTGCGGTAGCCTCTTTATCGATCACCCACTCGCCGTCACGGTGACCCGTCTTTGCAACAGCCTCTGTTTCCTTTGCGCCGCAAGAGCAAACTCTCTCGTTCAATCCTTCTTCTGCGCAGCTTGCCACCTTGACGGTATTCCAAGCGCCGAAAGAATGTGCGTGAGGAGCTTCTGTTGTTTCCTCTGCCTTGGTGGTTTCCGGAGTTTCGGTAGTTTCCTCTGCAGTAGTTTCGGGAGCTGCAGTGGTTACATCCGAAGGCTCTGTGGGAGCATCGGTAATTTCGGGAGCTGTCGTTTCGTCACCTGCTTTTTCGCAAGCTGAAAAAAGAAGGGTAAGCGAAAGAGTCAAGACGATAAATATCGCCCAAAATTTGATATTTTTCATTGTTTTTCACCTTTTAAGGATTTGTAGGTGCTCCTACATATTTGTAATAGTAGCAGACCTTAGTCCAAGAATGATCAACGTCATCAAACGTATACTTATTCATAAGAGCCTGAAGGATCTCTGCGAGCTTTGCGTCAACGGGAACGCAGCCGCTTCTTTCAGGATTTTCGGGATTATCCACAGCAAGATTTGCATACTGAGTAATGATCTCGGAATAATCATCTCCGCCGCCGTGGTAGATTCCCGCAAGTACATCGTCGACCTTATAGGTCTGATAATACTCGTCATAGAACTCGCCCCATTCAAGCTTGAGCTGTTCCTTCAGCTTATCACCGTAAACAAGCTGATAATACATAACGTAAAGATCTTGCTCGGTATACTTGAAGTTAAAGCCGTTAAGTCCGACCATCTCAATGATGGTTGAACCGAAGATAGGAGTGTACTGAGTAAAATCAGCATAAATAATTGAACCTACACTGCCGTCTTCACGAAGCTCGTGATAATATCCGTCATCCCCGAGGATAACATCTATACCGCCGGCAATAGTCTCACCGATTGTAACTCCGTCGCTTTCAATGAAGGTGAAGTAACCGGGAGATGCAAGCGTGAAGAGGTCGTACTTTTCAGCGATATATTCAATAGTGAAGGTGAAAGTGCCTTCCTGATATACGTCGTAATAAGCGATATCGATGTAGTAGTCTCTTCCGGCCTCAAAGTAAACAACCATAGAGCAGTTATTGGGGTCGGTAAACATACGCTCGCCTGCCTCGTAGGTGTAATACTCGGTTCTGTCGGGATTGAAGATCCAAGCCTCAACGAGATGTTCGCTGTTGGAGGTGATACGGTAGGCACCCGAAACCTCGGGAACGAACTTATACATAAGTCCGCGGGGCATAATGATTCGATCGTAGGTAACAACATTGTCCTTACCCATTTCCGCAATAAACGCCGAATGAGCCGCAAGACCTTGGATGGGGTCTACGAGTTGCGCTGCTCCGCCGTAAACATCATAGTAGCAGCACATCTGGAGCCACTGTTTATCGTTTTCAACCTCAAGTCCGCAAGCGAAAGCTACCTTCTTGAGAAGCTCGGCGAGATTCTTATCAACTGTACAAACGCCGTTGATCGTAGCATTGGATGCATAGTTAAAATACTGCTCGATATGTTCGTAATAATTAACGCCGTCAATCACAACCTGACCTGCATAAGCAAGATCGAATACCGAAGCCTCGGCAAAAGGAGTATTGTAACCCATAAGGTTTGCGAGAAGAAGGGGACCGTCCGCAGTTCCAACGTGGTAGTAGCCGTCCTTCTCATTGAACACAATGTCAACGTAATTTGCATATCCGTATCCGTCAGCAACACGTTCGGTTGCACAGTTACGGGGAATGTAGCTTGCTACGTTAATATCCTTCTGATCGCAAATTTCAAAATTTCTGATGTAAACGCTATCCTCGCCGATGCTGTCGGTAGCGTCCTTGATGTAAGCAATGGCGATGGTGTATTTGCCGTCTTTGATGGCAACGTAGGGGAAACAAGTTTCCCAATCAGTGCTTTCACCCGAGATTCGATAGATCTGAACGTCATCAATGATAACGTGAAGCATATCCGCGCCGCGCTCGCTGGAGGCAAAATAATCGAACTTGATCGCCTGACCCGCCTTGAGCTCAACGTCAACGTAAAGCAAAGAGCTTGTACCGTCAGCGGTCTGGTTGGTGTTTACAAGGCATTTCTGACCGTTCTTTTCGGTAAGAGTGAAGTCCCAGATGGTATCCTGATACTCCTCGCCGGTCTCCGCGCGATATGTGATACCTGCGCCGTTCTTACCGTTCACTGCAGCCGCAACCTCTGCGGGATCGGGCATATCGGTTTCGGGCTTGGGGATCTCAACGAAGGAATGGAGCGACTCTTCAAGTCGCTGAACGTAATTTTCAGCCTTGAAGTGCTCAAAAGCCGCAACGAAGGGAGCCTCGGAGATAATTGCTCCTTCTTCGATAACGGTAATAGTGCCGTAGCGGTCAACAACTACCGAAGTGGGGTAAGCCGCAACTCCGAAAGCATCAACAAGTGCGGTGTCAATCTTCGCCATCGGGAAAGCAAGTCCGTTTGCAGCCTTGTAGGTCTGAATGGAGCTTTCACTATCGCTCGCATAGGGATTGAGCGCGATAACAGCAATGTCATCCGCATACTGCTGATATACGCTGTTCATATAGGGGAACTCCTCCTGACACCAGGAGCAGTTGATATACCAGAAATTGATAAGTACCGCTTTCTTGGTCTTGAGTGCTTCTGCAAGATTGAATGTTTCGCCATCAACGGTCTTGACAGTGAAATCGTGCATAATGTCACCAAGCTTGAATTTTGTGCCCGCAAGATTGCCCTCGGGGATCAGCGAAGAGGAAAGAGTAACCTTGGTCTCGCTTCCTGCAAGAGGATAGCTGTCCGCAAGATCGTATCCCTCGGGGACCTCGGTCAAAACTGCGTGATAGCTTGTTGTACCTGTGGGAAGGCTAAAGGATGCAACGCCGTTTTCATCGGTCTTTGCATAACCGTTCATAACGGTAAGGCTTGCATCAGAATAAATAAGCACGGTGATGTCCTTGAGCTTGAGTCCGCCCTCACTGACGACCTCAACCGTGTAGGGAGTCTTAGCCACATCGCCGCCCGAGACGGTGGTTTCGGGAGCAGACGTTGTCGAATCCGGCGCAGCGGTTGTCGAATCGGACGAGCCGGGCGCTGTTGTTTCCTCAGATCCGCTGCCCTCGCAGGCGGTAAGACAAAGTCCAATGAGCATGAGCATCGCCAAAAGGAATGACAATGCCCGTGTTGTGGGGATTTTGATTCTTTTCATTTTGTTCTCCTTGGTTTGATTGTGAGCGGTAAAGATCTATTTATCAAAAGTAATTATATCAAGGTTCACTTTCCGCAAAAAATATACATAGTATTTTATCATATTTTTAATTAATAGTCAAGTGTAATTTATATATAATAATTATAATAAGAAGCGATACTGTCGATTTGCGCAAAAAATTTACACATCGTCCGCAAAATGCTAACAGCTTTATTGACATTTTTCTCACGATATGCTATAATAATTTATCCCCTGAACTATATGAGGTGAAAAAAAATGAAAAAAGAAACATCAAACCTTTCCCTGCGTTGGCTTTATATCGCCGTTTGCACAGTCTGCCTTGCCTTTGCGGGAGTTATTTATGCTTGGTCGATACTCAAGGTTCCGCTTGCCGATGAATTCGGTTGGAGCAACACGGAGCTTGCGCTTAATTTCACGCTGACGATGTGCACGTTCTGCATCGGAGGATTTCTCGGAAGCCGAATTTCAAAGCTGGTCGGCGCAAATCTTTCGCTTGTCTTCTCGGGTCTGCTTGCGGGAGGTGGATTCGTTCTCGCGTCATTTATGCAAGGCTCGATCGCTATGCTTTATATCTCCTATGCAGTCCTCGCGGGACTCGGCATCGGAATTGCTTATAACGTCATCATATCCTCGGTCAATGCCTGGTTCCCCGACAAGCGCGGATTCTGCTCGGGCTGTATGCTGATGGGATTCGGACTTACCTCGCTCGTTTTCGGCTCGCTGCTCGACTCGCTTTTTGCAAACGAGGCGTTTGGATGGCGCACAACCTTCCTTCTTTTCGGAATCGTTATGGCGGCAATGATCTGCATTGCGGGCATCATACTCCGCAAGCCTGCGGCGGACGTCAAATTCCCCGAGGCTAAAAAGAAGGCGGCAAAGAAAGCCGAGAATTTTGAGATCGTTGATATGTCCCCTCTGCAGATGCTCTCGCGCGTATCCTTCTGGCTTGCGTTTACCTGTATGGTATGCCTTGTTGCTGTTGGAAACTCGGTTATCAGCTTTGCGCGCGATCTTGCCCTTTCGACGGGTGCAAGCGCTGCTCTTGCGACAACGCTTGTCGGCGTTCTTTCCGCTTGCAACGGACTTGGAAGAATTCTGACGGGTGCGATCTTTGACGCGAAGGGCAGAAGATTTACGATGATCGCGGCGAACCTTTTGACTATCGTTGCGGCGGGAATCACGCTTCTTTCGGTCGTTGTCAATTCTCTTCCCATCTGCATCGTCGGACTTTGTCTTGTAGGACTCGGCTACGGCGCTTGCCCCACGATCGGCTCTGCGTTTGCCTCGGCATTTTACGGACAGAAATATTTTGCGACGAATTACAGCATTGTAAACTTCAATCTTTTTGCCGCTTCCTTCATAGCAACCGCCTGCGCAAGCCTGCGTACATCTTCCGGCGGCTTCGTTGCCCCCTTCGTGCTTCTTCTCTGCCTCGCGTGCTTCGCGCTTGTGCTGAATATTTGTGTTAAGAAGCCGTAAGGCAGTTTTTAGATAAAAGTGAATTTATAGAAATCCCCTCGGCGCACGCGCCGAGGGGATTGGTTTCGAAAGAGGTTATTCTGTTACGAGATCATCTTCTTTTTCAGGAAGAAGAGCATCTTCTGTTACGAGATCATCGCTCGTTGCAATCAAAAGCTCATCCGAAGGTGGTATCTGCATTACACCGGGAATCGATATCGAGAACATATCGCACATAAGGCATTCGTATCCTTGAACATATCCATAGTTTTTGGGAACCCAACTATGCGCAGCAGGATAAATTTCACCGCAATATTTACAAAGAGCATTGTGATAACTCAAACTGCTTGTTTGCATGATAATTGAGGGAACATGCGCAGCAAAGAAACTATAACATCCGCAACTGCAGTCAACATAATGACCGTCCTGTCCGCCGTAAACGTACTCAGCTACTCCTATATTGCAGGACTTTACAAAACCACACAAATTACATTTAATCGTTACTCCGGATTCGCCGTTGTCTTGATATATATATGAATTGTGTTCTTCCGTACCCGAGTAACCACATTGGGAACAAGAAACCGAATGACCGCTCTCTGTATATGTGCCGGTTGCGGAGTTAGTGTGGCTAACAGCAGTGCCAGCTATATACCCATCGCATCCTCTGCATTTCCATGCGTGCTTATTATCATCTATCGAATACCAAACATAATAATGCTGACCATGCTCATATCTCTGTATTTTTATATTAAGTTGTCCATTTGTCTTATATTCTTTATATTCATTAGGAACTTGATCTAACTCATGAACATACAATCCTAAAGGTCCCCATTTAGATTTCAATTTGACTACTCCATTTTCAAATTTGTGGATGACAGCAGAATGTTTACATTCATCACCAACCCAATATGTTACTATATCTCCTATTTGCAATATATCCGAATCTTGCAATGTGTATACATGCGGATCATTGGAAAAAGCTTCGGCATAGGGAACCCAATATTGGGTTTCGCACCAGTCAGCACACCAAGCATAGTAATGACAATTATATGCATTTGTTATACGTTCATCTTCAGGGCTTTCGGCATAAAATGTCAAATATTGTCCATATGCAGAACGCAAAGCTACATACGCAGCTTCTTCTTGATAACTCATAGGTACATATACTATTGCATCAACAGGCGTGTTATTTGTTGTATACAAAGTATATGTACCAGGTGATAATGAAACGGTAGCCATTTCATATGTTACATACTGATATTCATCTATAATATCTTGAACATATACTGGAGTTTCTGGCACCATATCATTAACAACATAATCATCGACGGTGCTTTCGCTATCTGTTGCACTAGCATTTATTCCAAATGTTGAAATGAATAAAAGCGCTAACGACATAAATAAACAATTTATTATACTTCTTATAATACTTCTTAATTTCATATTTTCCTCCATATTTTTAGTTATCCAAATACTGATCATAATCGTCTTGATTTATATGCAAAAGAAATATAGCTAATAGAGTATCTGTAGGCTTGGGACCGGACGATATCATTATCGACCTCAACTTTTGTGCCGTCATTTCGTTATCATCTGACAATAATAAATACACACCATCATCAAGAGTAAAATCATCTAAAATCAAATAATGATACTCTCTAGTATATATTTCTTCCGACATAATTGTATCTTTCCCCGGTCCACTTCTATAATAATGATTACTTCTTAAATTATACTCAGAACCGTCAAACGTAATCTCTTTCAAATCCATACGAGTTTCAAGCAAATTATCTGTAAGATGATAATATGATGCCACAAGCACACTTGATTCTTCACCATTCATCGCCTTTGTATAGAAATCAAACATTAAATCAAGATTATGAATTTCATCGTCATTGCATACAACCCATCCACCTTTTAGGACATCCTCATAAATATCCTCAACAGGCATATCTGTAGGATATGCATCTATAGCTCTGTCATATTTAGAGCCGTATTCATTTAAGCTTCCCCAGCCTGCCGCGAAATTCTTTATGGCTTTCACGACGTAATTAGTGACCGGGAAAGCAGCGGAAAGTAAGATCAGGCACGCCGCAAGAGCCGCGAACTGGCGCAGTGATATTTTCAGCGTTCTGCGAGCGGTTATTTTACCGTCCGACGGCTCGAATATTTTATAACTCTCGGTCACTTCCGCGATATATTTTTCATCAATATAGTCAAGTGCGCCGAGGAGTCTTTTGTCTTCGGTATATTTTGGGGTCATACCACTATTCCCTCCTTTTCGAGTTTGAGTCTGAGCCTGTCGCGCAGGCGTTTAAGTAAAGATTTCGTGCGGCTTTCGGTATAATTCATACGCGCCGCGATGCGCGAGATGTCCTCGTCGAACCAATAGCGAAGAATGAAGACCTTTCTGTCATTCTTCGACAGTCCCTCGAGAAATTCGTTGATGATCTTTCCCGCGCGGCTTGATTCGTAGTCATCCGCAAGTGTTCTGCCGTCGGTTATGTCGCGCAAAAATTCCTCGCCGACCGTGAGCACTCGTCCGCCGCGTTTCCAAGCATTTTCGCGGCGCGTGCGCTCAAGTGCGATTGTGCGCAGTATCTTTGCAAGATACGCCGAAAAGCTTGCGGGTTTCTCGGGCGGGATGGTGTTCCAAAGCACGAGCATAGCGTCGTTTATGCACTCCTCGCGGTCTTCCTTGTTCGGCAGAATGTTCGAGAGCACCGAATGGCAGAACGGGCGATACTTCTCCTGTGCCGCCGCGATCGCCCCCTCGTCACGCGAGAGAAACATTTCGATCAATCTTTCATCCGTCATTTCAGTCCTCCTTTCTTCTTTGTAAGAGCTCTTCACTTATATAGTTGCAATCCGTAAAATTCCGTTGCATATTTTTTGAAAAAAATCCGCAACGCGGATTTTTTACCTATCAAATCACGGCAACGCCGTGTATGGAATCGCCCGTGAGGGCGTATGGAATCCGCCTTCGCGGTATGGAATCATTCGAAAAATGTATGGCATCTCCCCGGTAGGGGTGAATGATGGGATTCTGAACCCACATTTGCGCGTATGATTTGCGCGAACTTCTTTATGCCTGCTACGCGCAAATTATATGAGTTGCGGAGCAACTCATAGTGGGTTCGAATCGTAAGCGCAGCGTTCACCCCATAATGAAACAGCGGAACTGCTTCGCAGTTCCGCTGTTTCATTATGGGGTGAATGATGGGATTCGAACCCACGGCCTTCAGGGCCACAACCTGACGCTCTAACCAACTGAGCTACACCCACCGTAT
>JAGBRZ010000245.1 GCA_017632155.1 Clostridia bacterium | reverse complement strand
CCCCCACGCCCCCCTCGGCAGAACTCCAAGACCTCTCTTTTTTACCTTTTGGGCTTGACAACCTCCACTTTTTGTGGTAGAATAATTATGTCAAAAGTGTCATATCCTTTCTTTTATGACACATCTGTCATTTTTAACACCATTATACGACACATTTGTCATTTTGTCAATACCTTTTTGGAAATTTTTGAGGGAAATATGAGAAAAATTCTAACTGAAAGCATCTTAAAAGAAGAATTGACTCCCGACCAATGGGAATCTTTCGAACGCACAAGAGACCTTTTTGGAATTGAAGAGGCTATCTTGCAACTACCACTCATAGACGTTGAGAATGGCTCTGCGATGGTCAATCGACGTATCAAAGAGTTGAGAAAAGAAAACGGTCTCACTCAAAACGACCTTGCAAACGTGCTTGATGTATCACAGAGAGAGTATTGGCGATACGAGCAAGAGGGCTACTCCGTTAACATGACTATTCTTGCGCTAATCGCTATCTTTTACAACGTATCTTTGGACTGGATTTCGGGATGGCATAACAAGAGAAAACCTTTCTTTGAAGAAAACGAAGAACCGATGGTAAACGGCTATACCCTTAAATCACTTAAAGCATCCAAGAAAAAATAACTGGTAATCAAGAGGGAATCCCAAAGACTGGTCTTTGAGATTCCCTCGGTCTTCAATTATGGGCAAAAACTCCGCGCGGCGGTCAAGGGCAAGCGGTTGTATTTTCTTCCTCGCTCCGGTGGTCAGCGGTAATCCAAAATTCAATACCGGAGCGAGAAAGAAAATCTCCACCGCGAGGTATCGCCCCTGACCTTGCTACCGCACATGCTGGTCGTTTGTGCCCATTTTTTCGTCACTTTTTGGCATTCTTGGGGTGGTAGAGGCCGCAAGTTCAAGTCTTGTCACTCAGACCAAAATAAGTGGACAGCACTTCGGTGTTTGCCCACTTATTTTTTGCCCTCACTCCCCGACTAATTTGGTATATACGTCGACAGCGTTTGTGCTTTCTTTTTTTATTTTTGTTGAAAATTTTTTCTCCATTTTATGAAGTTGATGAAGTTAGCGCTATTGACCCGTTTTGACGCGTGTGATATAATATAAGTGTGAAGACTTTAAGCCAAGGAGGTGTATTTATGAATCCGGCATCCGCACAAAAAAGAATCGCTTTCGGGTACAATCGTGACGGAAATAAGATCGTTATCAACGAGGGGCAAGCTGCCTGTGTTAAGCTCATATTTAACTATTACGCTGAAGGAAAAAGTCTTTCTGAAATCAAGGGCATCCTCGAAGGAATGGGACTTCCCTCCCCACAAAACAAGCCAACTTGGGGAAAGCAAACCCTCTCTAATATTCTCTCCAACCCTCACTACTTGGGTTCTGAAGAATATCCGCCTCTGATCTCCCAAGACGTTTTCGACAAAGTCCAGGAATTGAAAACAAAGTGATAACTATTTCAATATCGCTTCCGTATGCAGAATTTTTATGGTAATATGAACCACAAAAAGCAACGGAGGCGATATTGTTATGAGTAAAGTAAAAATTATCCCCGCGAATCCGGTTTTTAATATTCCCCGCCCTTACCGTGTTGCCGCATATTGCCGTGTCAGTACTCCCCAGGAGATGCAGTACCACAGTTTGGAAGCCCAACGGAAACACTTTGAAAAGTATATTGATTCCAAACTGAATTGGATCTTCGTCGGCGTTTATGCCGAACAAGCATCTGGGAGACACAATGTCAAAATGAAAGAATTTCAGCGTATGATGGACGATTGCCGTTCCGGTAAAATAGATTTTATTATCGTAAAATCCATCAGCCGCCTTGGGCGCAACACCTTGCAATTCTTACAAGTCTGCGATGAGCTGAACGCCCTCAACATTGACGTGTATTTTGAGGTCGAAAAGCTTCATATCAATGACCCACAGGCTGTCCGTATGCTCACGCTGTATGCAAGCGTTTATCAGAACGAAAGCGAGACAAAAAGTTACGGTGTCCGTTGGGGCCACCTTGTGCGATTTAAGAACGGCAACTCAAAGTTTTATAACCGCCCCTGCTATGGATACAGGCAATCTTCTGACGGAACTTTGGAAATCGTCCCCGCCGAAGCCGCCGTTGTCATTATGATTTTCACTTGGAGAGAAGAAGGCTCTTCCCTGCGCGCCATCGCAAAAGAGTTGATGGATATGAAGATCCCTGCTCCACGTGGTGGCAAAGCGTGGGGTATTGAAACCATCCGAAAGATTTTGAATAATGAAAAATATTACGGCGATGTATGCTTGCAGAAAACATACATCGCCGATTATTTTACGGGTAAACAAATCCCAAATCGAGGGGAGCGTGATTGCTACCTCTTACGAGATCACCATACAGCAATTATTCCAAAATGTAAGTGATTTTTGCGAAAATGTAAGAGGTAGCAAACGAGGTTTTTGTGGTATAATAAAACTATACTTGAAATAATTATTTTCGATATTTTCAGAAAATATTTTTGTTTTTCTATTGAAGAAAAGCTATAAATATGTTATAATGATGTTATAACATATTGTGTGAGAGGTGCCTTATGAATTTCCCGGAAAAAATCAAACTTATTAGACATCAACAATTCTTGAGTCAAGAAGCTTTTGCAAAGGAACTCGGAGTTTCATTTGCAACAGTTAATAGATGGGAATCAGGAAAAACGAAACCTACATATAAAACCATGAAATTGCTTGATGACTATTGCAAGAAAAGTGGTATAGATTTTGATATTAGCATCGAGTGTTTGGGAGGAAAGAGTAATGATTGATAATAAGTACTATTACATTTCTCTTTTTACAGGTGCAGGTGGCTTAGATATTGGTTTCAAAGAAGCTGGATTTGAAGGTCTGTTGGCGAGTGATATAATGCCGCAAGCAAGAGACTCTTTTTCTCTCAACTTTCCTGAAGAGCCATACTTGTTGGAAGACATAAGAAAATTATCTATTTCCAAAATTAAAACATATATCGGTGATAAAAAGATCGACGTGATTATTGGTGGTCCTCCCTGTCAAGGTTTTTCCAATATGGGAAACAAAAACTCTGCCGATCCCAGAAACACGCTTTTTGAAAGCTATGTTAAAATAGTTGACGCTATTCGTCCTAAATGCTTTGTTTTTGAAAATGTAAAAGGCTTATTCACTATGTTTGAGGGTAGATGTTTTGAACAAGTGGTTAATGCATTTATGGCTATCGGCTACAATTTGCATTATTCAATGATTGATACCTCCAATTATGGCGTGCCTCAAAAACGAGAGCGTGTATTTATCGTCGGAACAACATCGGAAGAGCAATTTCTTTTCCCTGTGCACAGTTCTGAGTCTTATGGTAGTATTAAAGCTTTTAAGAATGTCGGTGAGGCGATAAATGACCTTATGGATAAGGGTGAAGAAATTCCTAATCATATTGCACTTAATCATTCTGATATCGTTGTTCGGAGATATCAACTTATTCCCGAGGGCGGAAAACTTCCTAAACCCGAGGATCTTCCAGAGGATATTAGACGCAAGAATTTTGGAAATACTTACACTCGTTTGCATCGTCAGGAAGTCTCTTCTACCATAGTCCCCGGTAATAATGCACTTCCGGTGCATCCTGTACTCGATCGTAGTTTGACTCCTCGAGAGGGTGCGCGTATCCAAACTTTCCCGGACTCATATATTTTTAGCGGAGACCGTAGATCTCAGTGCATTCAGGTAGGAAACGCTGTACCTCCTCTTATGGCAGCTAAAATTGCAGATTGTGTTCGTAGTTTTATTGAAGGAGAAAAATATTCTGGACTTATGCCTGATAACTCTTTTTATGCAAAAACAGATCTTGGAGTTACCCTTCGCAAAGAACGCAAGGCTAAACGTGCAACGCTGAAGTTTGGTGACTTGTTCTGTGGAGCAGGTGGATTTACACAAGGATTAGAGCAAGCAGGCTTGGAATGCGTACTTGGAGCAGAATTCAACGATTATGCTGTTGAGGCATATAGAAAGAATTTTACTCATGAATGTTTGCAAATTGATCTCTCTGTTGAAGAAAATCAAATTTTGGTAGCAGAAAAATTGAAACGTGCCAAGGTTGATCTCGTTGTTGGAGGTCCTCCGTGTCAAGGGTTTTCTATGTTTGGGAATCGTAGATTTGTAAACACCAAAAATCACGATTTAACTAAAGACCAGAGAAACAATTTAGTTTATGCATTTGCCAATATTGTTGTGCGATCAGAAACGCCTTGGTTTATTATGGAAAATGTTCCTGGCATCCTTTCTGCACACAATGGTGAGTATGTTAGTACCATTGAGCAGTATTTTAGAGAACACGGTTACCGTACTGAACACAGAGTGATTAACGCCGCCGATTATGGTGCGCCGCAGTTGCGTCGTCGTTTTATTTTGATTGGTACAAAAACGGATTTGGCGTTTCCGTTCCCGAAGGCGAAATATTTTGAGAATCCAGAATCCTGGCAACATCCTTATAGAACAGTTGAGGAGGTACTGACGGATCTTGCGGATGAATCTACATTAGGCAAGCTGAAAAATCATCGTGCCCCCAGCCACTCAAAAGTGGTAGCAGAACGTTTTTCCTATATTACCGAAGGTGGGAAGATGGATGTTGATGCATTGCCTGAACATCTGAAGTTGGGTACTAAAACGGGTAAACCGGTTGCCAATTTTAGTCATGTATTTGCACGACTTGACCGTAAAAAACCTTCTTGTACAATTGTTCCTGGACACAACGCACTTCCGGTTCATCCTACATTAAACAGAACACTTACTGTTAGAGAAGCTGCACGTATCCAAACCTTCCCAGACGATTTTGAGTTTGTTGGGCCTATTATTAACCAGTGCCTACAGGTAGGCAATGCATTCCCTTGTATTGTAGCTCAAACATTTGGTGAAAGATTAAGAACTGTTGTTAACAAAGAGTGGAGCATCGACTCTGCAACACATCTCGCAAAGAAATCTATGTTGGAGGAGGAATAAACCGTGGCATTAAATCATCATGTTCTTGCTAAAGCAACAACCGATGCGATTTTACAAAACTTTAAAACTGCCACATGGCAGTATAACGGAAGCTGGGGAGCTGATTTCTATAGAGTTGGCACAAGTGCAGATTTTCCATCTCCTGATGCCGCTTTTTATGATCCGACAAACAAAAAGCTTGCTTCTTTTGAGTTCAAACCTGCAACAGAAACTAAAAGAGGTATGCTTACTGGTGTTGGACAAAGCATCGCGTATCTCAAAAGTTGTGACTTGGCATACCTCATTTCGCCTCAAATAATTGATGGCTTTAATATGGGAAATTTCCTTACAGATTTGTACAACGCACAAATCGGAGATAAAATCCCTGTTGGTCTTATTGTCTATGATAATAACAACCCCAACAATTTAACTTTAGCCCATAATGTTACCACTCTTTCAACCGATACAGATTATGCTCACAAGCCGACAGCTGATCGATTTTGGGCAAAGCATCAAGACCTGCCGATTGCAATGTTTCATCTACTTTTACACTATTACTATTTAAAAAAAGTGGGCATTGTGGAAGGGGATGCTTTTGCCGCGTGCTGGAAAGAAAAGATTATTCCAATAAGCATTTTGACAGATTTCCGTACAGCGCCTGTAAAGGATATCGCAGGCAATGTAATCGGTACACTTCAAACTGGAAAGCCCCTTACTTTCTTGGAAAAGAAAGTGGCGGCTATGCGTAAAAAAATACCACAGGAGCACTGGGCAGCAATTATTTCCCAAGATATTGACACCACCTTTGTTGGTGACAACTATTACAACTCTATCAAAAAGAATTATGTCACTTTTTTGAAACATATACAGGTGATTGACTCTGAAGGTAGTTTAACCGATTCTGGCTTTAAGCTGTATCATATAGGTCTTTCAAACGGTCCCACCAGTAAGGTGTTTGCTGATTATTTTACCAGAGAAGTTCTCACTGTTGGTCACCATTTGGATTTGTTGCTTGACATTGACTCCACTTCCAAAAAGCATCCCGATAAAGATATCGATGAAGTTCTTGCAATTATGGAAACAGACTATGAGCTCAAAGGATATATCAAAAGAAACCCCAATAGAGTTGCAGGCGATGCATCGAAAACAGGTTTTCTGAAATACGAAAAAATCTTATGGCAATCACTTGGGCTTATGGATAAAAAATATAATATTCAATGGCGAAAAATTACTGAAGTTTGTTCATTGCCCGAACTTTGATTGAAAGAATGGAGATATGGTCATGTCAAAATGCATTCCTGAATTATGGACACTAAAAGAAATATATCAATCATTATCAAAGGGTTACAATGGGGATAAGAAGATTGTTATCCCTATGTTTCAGCGCGGAAAGCGGTGGTCTTCCAAGCAGCAAGAGTCTTTTATCGAATCTTTGAAGAAGAGTTACCCTATAGGCACGTTGCTGTTTTATAAAACCACGAAAAACGATCAGCAGATTTATACGCTTATTGATGGATTGCAGCGAGGCACGGCGATAAAGAAGTATTTGTCCAACCCCACGCACTTCTTTAAGATTGAGCAAATCCCTGCGGACGTGCTATCCTCAATCTATGCACTTACCGAAGCCCCTGCCGAGGAATACGCCGATATTGATGCCATTATAATGGAATATGTGCATCAACTTGCTTCTTTTGATACCTTTGAAATCGCCGAGCTGTTTACTGAACTTGCGGATAAATATCCTATTGTAGGAGCAAAACTGAAGCAGTTTACCGCTCTTGTGAAACCGGTATTCCAGAGTATTAAAGATGAATATAACGATTTGAGCCGTTCTCAAATCCCGGCTATCGTATATTCCGGCGAGGAAGAAACTCTTGCAGACATCTTCACATTGATGAATTCACAGGGTACTCCTCTGACGGATTACGAAATTTATGCGGCTTCATGGCCCTCGCAAAAGTTCCACGTCTCTAATGATGCAATCGTAGATTATGTACTCAAAAAATATGATTGCTTAAACGATGACGGATACGAGGTTCACGGTTACGATAGAGACGCCATCCGAAAGAGCAAGAATTTGAGTGCGTTTGAGTATGTGTTCGGATTGTCAAAATATATTACAACAAAATACCCAATACTTGCTTTCCAAACGAATCTATCTGCGGATGAGACAAACCCCGTTGCTTTCTTGTTGCTGAACGCCTGCTTTAATTCAAGCCATAACCGGGTAAAGGATGTTTATAGTTCGGTTCTGCTGTATAAAGACAAAATTGATGTTCTTGAAAGTTGCCTTATTAAAGCCATTGAGTTTGTGGACAGTGCTATCGCTCCCATCATTAGATTCAAAGGTAACACGAGACACACGATTAAAATTATGCATTCGCAGTTCCAAATTTTATCAATGATCTCCTTTACCTTCCGAGAAATGTTTGATGCCGACCTGGAGGAGAAGGATTCTTGGAAAAATAGTGCCGTCACGCTGAAAGATAACTTTTGGAAATATTACGTATATGATATTCTCTCAAAGCACTGGGCTGAAGGCGGCACTACGAAAATCCACTCTGCCAACGGTGACAAGAGATATCTTTCTCCTCTCACCAGGGGAATGTTCTCCACGGCGTTTGATAACTACGTTGAATACTGCAACAACATCGAGGAAGCCAAGAATGTTCATAACCCCAATGAAAAGGACTATGTTATCCTCAATACCATATATCTATCGTTGTTCACGGCTATGGATCAGTTATCATTGGATGCCTTTGATGTAGAGCACATTGCTACCAAGAGCCAAATGAAGGGCTTGATTAAAAAATGTAAGGGTACTGGTTTGCCTATTTCTCACATTGCAAACATATGCTATTTACCTGAAGGAATCAACCGTACAAAGCAAGATCTCAACTTCTATCAAGATACCGGATATTTGGCAAAGGCAAAATGCACGCTCCAATACATAGAAGAAAAGTACAGCTTCACCGAGGTGACGATGCTGGAGTGGATGGATCTCCCATATCAAGCAGGAGATTTTGCAACATTGCGAGAAGAGTATTTTGAATACTTACAAGCTAGATGCATTACCATCAAACAAAAATTCTTGACAGCACTTGGTTTCTCGGCTGATGATACAACGGCAATTACTCCGGTAGCGGAGGCGGCTGTTTCGCTTGAAACTTTCACCGATGATTTCTTTAGACTTGAAAAAATTGGAATAGTTGCAAAAAAATCTATTGAATATCTTGTAACCCAGGGGTTGCTGACGGACGATGATTTTGAGCATTTGAAGAGCAAAGACTACAGTATGGAGCACCTAGGCTGTGCATTCCCGTTGTTTGTTTATTCTGAAGACGAGGTTACAGACGATGTAGGACAAAAACGCTACTGGACTACACCCATTCATTACAACGGACAAGCACTTTATGTTTGTAGCCAATGGTTTGAACACGACCGTAAACGTCTTGTGCCGTGGGTAAAAAAGCGTCTTGTGCGCACATAACAAGAAATCTTATTTCGAGGAACAAAAAATGAAGCACGAAAATTTAAAAGTCAAGCGTAGTTTGATCATTCAATCATTCGCACCGCTGTTTCTGTTGTTAGCCATCAAGTATTCGCATATCTGCGCATACTGCAATCTTATTTGCAAGTTTTTTGATAAAATAAAGAATAACTTTTGGGAAACTATTGCTTCTACAATTCAACATCCGTCTTTCTGGGAGATGATTGTTTTTTCTATAAGTATAGCTTGGCTAATTGTAACGATTTTTATCGCGTGTGGATTTAGAGGCATACAAAACAATGGATTCACAGCCGCAGGCGAGCAAATCATAGTTGCAGAAAAAGAGACCGACGGCGGTGCAATATTCTTAGTGACATATATTCTACCCCTACTAATGGATGACATCAATAATTGGAGAAGTTTTCTTGTTTTTATTGCTCTTCTCTTCATGATAGTTATGCTTTTAATTCATTCCAAAAATTTTTATAACAACCCCATACTTTCGTTGCTTCAATATAAAACATATACTTTTAAATTTGTTAATCCTGCAGATGATATTGAAGACGCAAATAAAGAGTATGTTGCCATAACATACGGTAAAGGTATTTCGGAAGAGGCAACTATTAGACGAAAATATATAACTGATGGTGTTTTTCTAATTTATAATGACTAAAAGAACGGAGGGATCAAAATGTCCGAGAACGCATTAACCCAAACAACCATAAAGGCACTTTTAACTGATTTTCACTCAAATAGTAATCAATGTGGATTGGATGTGTTTGTTGTTATGAAAAATGCACCAATGCTCAAAAGAATATCATTGTCGGAGAAAACAAACAACGAGGGTGATACCCTTCGCACTGTCTTGAAAAATATGCTTTTCTCAGTTATAAACGATAACTACATTTCCGAAGAAGCAGAATATGTTGACGGTACAAGCTTGGCTGACGATCAGCATAAATTTTTGATAATACCGCAAAGCGGCGATTTTGTGCCATTTTCGTTTTTAAACAATACAGATGCGATATCCCCTTTTTCAGAAGATGATCTAAGCAATTCCGCCGGTCTTGCCTTCAAATTGCGAAAAGGAGAACAGATAATTTGGTGTTATCAGCATTTATGGAGCATAATGGTTCCTAACCGAAAAAAGAATAACATAATGGCACGACTTAACGGCTTTGAGAATCAAACTGTATTTGAAGAACAAAGTGAAAGTCTTCTAACAATAGCTAGAAAAATTGATATATTAATAATCAATGATTCTTTGATAACAGCCAACACTTCTCTTTTGCAAAACAATTTTGGATTCCAAACATATATTTATCAAGCTGCGCAACAAACTATTACCAGTATTGCCTCAACAAATTTGTTGAGTAATACGGACAAGCTCACTGAATATATCAGCAGAGGAAAGCCCAAATATGCAAAGAAAATGATGCGCATTGCAGCATCAAAGGTGTTATCATTAGATGCAAACGAACTGTTACACAAAATTCAAACAGTAGAACGGTGGAAGGACAAGTTCTGCATTGATGAAACGACAAATAAAATAGTTATAAAAACATATGCCGAGGTCGAAAGATTGATAGACCTATTGGACGAGCGATATACACGGTCTGATATTACCGATACAGAATACGATACGGATGTAAAAACCATCGCTCAACCAGTAATGGCTTAATATCATTGTGCCCTTGGGCCACACTTTCGTTCACAAAAAGTTATCTGGACTTATGCCCCGACTTGTGGTAATGTATGGTGCTACAAGGAGGTGCGCTTATGAGAAGTATACTTGAAGAATTGTGGTACGGAAATGTTTGTCCGAATGGGGGATGCCGCGAATTGACTCCTGAAGCCAAACAGCTTATGAAGTACATCGCAGACCACCACGACAATCTGCAGGCAACGCTTACGGACAAGCAAAAGGAGATTCTCGAAAAGTTCGACGATTGCTACGCCGAGCTAACGGATATAAACGAGCGCGAAATATTCGTGTATGCGTTCCGGCTCGGTGCGAGAATCGCCATCGAAGTTCTCTCCCCAGATTACAGTACTTAAATCAAACAGCAAAGCCGCCTACTCCGTTATGGATGTAAGCGGCTTTCTCGTTTTCCCTACGGGGAGCGATGCAAAGCGAATTACTTTATAAAAAACACTTTTTTAGGTGTTGCACCCCCTTTTAAGCAATTTGCACCCCCCTCAAGTGCCAATTTGCACCCCCCTGTTATTTTCTATCATTTTCTACTACTTAACACAAAAACGGGGATGTGTCCAATTTGATGGACTGCCCCGTTTTTCTTTTTGTTTTTCTTGCACATCTCTTCAAATGCCATATCTTACACTTTTTTAGGAATGTATTTAATGTATCTGCTATGCAGATTGTGTTATGATTATTAGCAAATCTATTTACTTTTTCTCATGGTTGTGATATAATAATAAAAAACCAACGGAGGGACTTATGAACAAGGAATGGAATTTGGATATTCTCTATTCGGGCTTTGACGACCCGAAATACAGCGAGGACACCGAGCTTTTGACAAAGGAAATTGAAGCACTCAATGCTCTCTCGAGTGACATTTCAAACATTGAAGAGGAAAAGCTTGTTGGCGAATATATTGCAATCAGCGAAAACTTAAATCTTCTTGCAAGCAAGCTTGGCATTTTTGCAAACCTCAAGTACTCGGCAAACACCAAGGACTCCGAGGCGGCATCGGCACTCGGCAGACTTATGGGTCTGTTAAGTGCAACGGCAGCACCGTCGACAAAAATCTCGCAGGCTATTGCACAAATTAGCAACATGGATGCTATCATTGCCCAAAACCCTGCACTAAACGAATACAAATATATGCTGAACAACATTCAGCGTGACAGCAAGCATCTGCTCTCTGACAAAGAGGAGGAGCTGTTTGCTAAAATGAATATTTCGGGAGCCGGCGCTTGGAGTGACTTGCAAAGCAGCTTGACAAGCTCGGTTACCGTAAACTTCGACGGCAAGGAAATTCCCCTATCCTCAGCACGCAATCTCGCCTACTCGCCCGACCCCGAAACGAGAAAAAAGGCGTACGAGGCAGAGCTTGCATGCTACGACAAGATCAAGGACTCGGTCGCATTCGCTCTCAATAGCATAAAGCTACAGGTACTGAACGAGTGCGAGATGAGAGGCTACGAAAGTCCTCTTGCAAAAACGCTCTACACCTCAAGAATGAAGAAGGAGACGCTTGATGCGCTCCTGTCGGCAATGGAAGAATATATGCCCGTGTTCAGAAAATATCTGAAGGCAAAGGCAAAGGCTCTCGGTCACGAGGGTGCACTCCCCTGGTACGATCTCTTTGCGCCCATGGGCAAGAACGACAAGGAATACTCAACAGAGGATGCGAAAAACTACCTTTTGAACATCTTCCAAAAATTCGACGCCGAGTTATACGAAATGGTTAAATCTGCATTTGATAATGCTTGGATCGATTTCTACCCCAGAGAAGGCAAGGTTGGCGGAGCGTTTGACTGTGGAGTACCCTCTGCAAAACAGAGCCGCGTGCTGACAAACTTTGACGGCTCCTTCAGCGATGTGGTAACGCTGGCACACGAGCTCGGTCACTCCTTCCATGACAGTTGAGTATTCAAAAACTCGATTTTGAATCAGGATTATTCTATGCCCGTTGCCGAAACGGCATCGACCTTTAACGAGGTTCTCGTAATGTCAACGGCAATCAAAGAAGCTGTCGATAAGGAAGAAAAGCTTGCCCTGATTGAAAGCGAGCTTATGGATGCATGCCAAATCATTTGTGATATTTACTCAAGATTTACCTTTGAGGCAAGTGTGTTTGCCAACCGTGCAGATGAGTTTATGGGTGCTGACCGTCTCTCTTCTTT
>JAGBRZ010000244.1 GCA_017632155.1 Clostridia bacterium | reverse complement strand
GACGGCGGCGGTGATACTTCTATCACCTATGTTGAGAGCAAACCGCTCGTTTACCAAAACAACTTTGAGGAGTATTTGAAAGCGCTGAAAAAGCCGTTTGAGAAGGTCGTGCGCCTTGACTTTTTACAAGAGGACGAAAAGGGCGTTGCGTTCTCGGTCGGGAACGTTGTTGCAAACGGATATATGACCGACCACCCGACGAACGCTTTCATTCAGAGCGGATCTTTGAATGTCAATTTGCAGAACGGAACGCGCAGAACTTGCACGGTCAAGTTTGGCAACGCAGACGGCAAGTTCCGCTATGCGGTAGACAATCTATGGTACGGCACGAAGATACGACTGATGATGGGGCTTGTGCTGCCCGACGGCACGCCGTTCTATATTCCGCAGGGCGTGTTTCTTATCAAAGAGCCGCTGACGGAATGGCGGCCGAGCGAGCGCACGGTCACGTTCACGCTCGTTGATAAGTTTGCGCTGCTTGACGGAACGCTTGGCGGTCGGCTGTCCTATGCGCACCAAGTCAATTCTCCGATAAACAATCGTCCGAACGTGTTTGATGTCGTACAAGCGTTCCTGCATTTCGACAAATTCACGCTCATTGACGGCAACGTTCCGCTTCGGTATATCGACCCGATTACGCCGAAGTTCACGGACTACTACAACGGCGTGACAGTCACGCAGACCTACTCAAGTGGAGCGACTGAAACGGTGCCGTTCACGGCGGTGACTTACGATCTCACGCTTGCAAACGGATCGACTATTGCAAACGGCATAGCGGAGCTCAACTCTCTGCTCGCGTGTTGGTACGGCTACGATGCAAGCGGATCGTTTACAATGGACGCTTCGCAGGACGATTTCAGCGACAAGGGCAAACCGACGCTTTGGGATTTCACCCCCGACAACTCTGACTTCCTTGCGTTTTCCGAAACTGCAAAGAACACCGAACTTTACAACAACGTCGTGATTTGCGGGCAGGGATCGACCTACGCGACCTACTACGGCAGGGCGTACAACGTAGACCCCGCATCGGAAAGCAACATCTACAAAATCGGGCTGAAAACCTACTGGCAGAACGAAAGCAATCTCTGCTCCGAAAAACAATGCAAAGATCTTGCGGCGTTCCTTTTGAAGCAGAAGGCGTTTCTGTCGAAGAGCAATTCGATCTCTTGCGGGCAGATGTTCCACTTACGCGAAAACGCGCTCGTTACCGTGCGGCGTGACGACCTTGCCGGAGCGCCCACAAAGCGCTATCTTATCACTTCGTATTCGCTCCCGATCGAGGACGGCGGACAGATGCAGATCAACTGCTCCGAAGTGGATGACAGCGAAGGCGTGAAAATCAAAACCGAAGGGGGGATCGGCTGATGTCAGTAAATAAAACAGAGCAGGCGCGGGAACTCCGCAGAAGTTTGAAGTCGATCATCAAGAGCGTTCTTCTTGAGGATCCCACTTTCCAAGACCTTTGGCACGTTCGGCGCGCGACGGTCGTTACCGCGCCAAACGGCAGCACTTGCGGAGTGCGCTTTGTCGGGGAAACCGATACGATCAATCTTGCGTATTCTTCCGACTGCGCATCCGTTTCGGTCGGCGACGCCGTGCTTGTAGGCATCATCGGCAACACCTTGTCAAACGGTATCGTTTGGCAAACCGCAACTTTTGGGAACTAAAATTTTCAATACAAAAAAGGAGAAAAAACCAAATGATACCAGTCGAACATTTTGACCTTTTGAAAACAGCTTCGGCAACCGGGGAAGGCGCCTCTATGCCGATCTCTTCGGGCGAAGCTCTCGTCGTTGCCGTTTCCGGCACGTTCACCGCAACGATCAAAGCGCAGGGCTATCTCGGCGGCGAATGGAACGACGTGTGCGTAGTCAAACTCTCGGACGGATCTTCTGCCGAAAGCATTTCCGCAAGCGGCGCGTATGCTATTCCGTGCGCCTACGGCTTTGAAGCAATCCGCCTTAACGTGACGGCGTATACCTCGGGCGAAATCAGCGCGACCGCGAAACTCTGCCGCACGAACTGAAAGGGGGAGTAAAAATGCTGAATGATGCACTTATTCTCGCCCTTTCGGGAAGCGGGGGGGGCGGCGGTGGAGGTTCAGACCTTCCTTCCGTGACTTCTGCCGACAACGGCGACGTTCTGCAAGTAAAAAGCGGAGCGTGGGCAAAGAGCAGTTATATTGTTGACAAAATTGTCGTTGACAGCGACTTTGAAATTGAAGGCGAAGAATTTGCGCTTCACAATGTTGAAGGGCTTTCAAATTACGTTATCAACGTAGGTCTTGATATTTCGCTTGACGGAGAAACGACACAATATGAACTGACGCACGTCGAAAGCGACTCGCAAGAATGGCTTTATTCGGAAGGTTCAATCGATATTTCCTTATATCTCGAAGATGAGGAAGTGCCGGGAGAATATATCATTGAAATCTATGGCGTTTTCGGCGAAGGAGACGCAGGGAAAACAATTCATATCACGCTGAAGGCGGGCGAAGATGTCGAGGAATACTTAAAAGCGGCGGTGGAAAAGACCTTTTACACAATTAAAACGACGGCGATCGCTTTGCCGCAATATGTGGGAGGTGCTTAATAATGGCAGTAGAACAGTATAATCTTGTCGTGGAAGATGCGGCACTTGAGCAGGAGATCCTTGATTATTTATGGGACACCGCTTCGCAAACCTATCGCCCGCTCCGTCTTGTCGTCGGCAAAAAAACCTATATCACGCAAGCCGCGCCGGACACGGCGAACTATGCAAAATGGGACTTGAATGACAACAGCGGACAGTACGTCTATCTTGATATGTCAAGCGAACCACTTGCGTGGTCTGTATATCTCGATCCCGACACTTTCGATCCCGAAACCGATATGGTCGCGGTGTATTTCGACGACGTTTCGTTCTCCGACAGTTTCGACACGGCGATGCAGTATTATCTTGCACAGCACAACGGCGGAAACGACGGGGCGTGAACTGAACCGCATAATTTTCAAAAAGCAAAAAGCACTCTCAAACGAGGGTGCTTTTTTCATATTTTTTTCGGTTTCAATCCAGTTCAACATTCTTGAGCAATTTATCAAGAATTTCTCCTTCAGATATTCCGTATTCATCCGCCAAATTCTTGATTTTTATCACCGTTTCTTTCAGCGGCGTGCAACTGAAATAGATCCTTTCCGGCGCAAGTTCGATTTTTCTCTGCGCGCAGTACCTCTTCAGTTTCTCCGGCGTGAGTAGCGGGAAGCACTTGAAGAGTCCGTTGTGCAACTGTATATTACCGACCCTATATTCCTTGCAGTAGGTGTAGTCCTCGGTGTCGGGATTGTACGAAACGAAGAAATACACGCCCGACTGCTTTTTGTAGTACAACTCTTCACGCACTCCGTTATATACAGTTTCCGCAACCTTGCGTGATGTTTGCCAACTGTAACAAACGCCGCCGATCACCGCTTGCTTGTTCTTGCCAGTCGATCTTGCCATCGCTTTTCTGTTCTCCCCTTTCCGTTCTGTTCGTTTTTTGTGCCGCTTTCAGTCCGCTTTTTGCGGGATCTGTTCCGCAGATTTTTCGGCTCGCTCTGTTCGTCGGTCTGTTCAAAGATTTTTCAGACCGCTTCAAATGCGGCGTTGATCTTGGCGGCGCTCTTGTTTCTGTTCAGCACTTGAACGTATACCCGCTCCGTCGTGCTGACAGAGGCGTGACCGAGAGCGTTCTGCACGTCGCGCATAGGTACGCCGAGGTCGTCCCAAAGGGATGCCGCCGAGTGCCGCAGGGAATGGACTTTCAGCCCCTCTTTCCCGGCAGTCGCCCCGAAATACGCCTTGACGATGCCCTCAAGCCCTGCGGCGCTCATTTCGCGCCACAAGCCCTCTTTCTTATGCCCCCTTGTATCACACGCGCTACCGAACAACAACGCCGTGCGCGTTAAATACGGCGGTCGTGAGCGGTCTTGCAGATATTCCTCGACCGCTTGCCTTGCGACCGCAGGGAAAGGGACCGAGCGACTTTTTCCGCCCTTGCCGTTCTGCACCGCGATCGTTCCGTTCTCAAAATCGAGATCCGACAAGCGGAGCGCGCGCAGTTCGCTGTTCCTCAAGCCGCAGCACAACAGCACCATGACGATGGCTCTGTTCCGCGCTCTGTTCTGTTCGTGCATTTTCGGGACGCGCCCCGGCTCTGCCGTCAAGGTCTGCTCGATCTGCTCCCGCGACAGAAGGTCGTATTC
>JAGBRZ010000243.1 GCA_017632155.1 Clostridia bacterium | reverse complement strand
ATCAATTCATTCAAGTCGTTGGTTGGCGGTAGGCAGCTTTGACCTCGGCAGACGTAATAAGTGGTCTTGCCGTTTTTGAGCGGGTATTCTTTTGTGGGGGCATCTAAAAAAATGACGATCGCATCAGGTGGAAATGCAAGAGGCAAGCCTCTGTTGTCTGTCTGTTGATCGGAAACGACCGTTATTTTTATCGGTGGCTTGATCTGTTCCAAAAGCGACATCAAAAACATAGCGTGGTTTGTGGGATATTGTGTTGCGCTTTGCGCGAGAAAATCAAGCTGCCGTTCCGCTTCGGTTTTGTATTTTTCCTCGTCTGTAATAAAAGACAGGCGCACAAGGTTATAAGCCATCAGCGAATTACCGCTTGGGATCGCGCCGTCGTAGGCTTCTTTCGGTCGCAAGATAAGCTCTTCGTGATCTTTGCCGTATAAATAAAATCCACCCGTGTTATCCCCAAAATCCGATATGACCTTATCGCATAAGCGCTTTGCCCGATTCAAATGTTCACTATCCAAAGTGGCGCGATACAGCGAAAGTTGGGCAAAAACATACGCGGAGTAATCATCGATAAAGCCTTTTACGCCCCGTTTTTTCATATAAAAGCTGACATAGAGCGCATCACCATCACACAGACATTTCTGCATAAAGCTATCTGAGTTTTGTGCGGCAGAAAGATATATTTCCTTCCCGCTGACAAGATACAGCTCACACATAGCGGCGATCATCAGGCTGTTCCACGACGTTAAGATCTTTTCGTCGCGGTGAAGTGAATATCGCTTTTTTCGGTAATTATAAAGCATGGGAAGAAAAGATTCAAAGCTGTTATTGGAAGGATCGCTTTTTAAGAGATTCGGGATATTCTTGCCCTCAAAATTGCCTGCGTCCGTTATATCAAAATGACGGTTGAAGCGCGTTCCGTCCTCTGTGCCAAGAATCTTTGTGATCTCGTCGGGCGTAAACAGATAATATTTTCCTTCTTCACCCTCGCTGTCGGCGTCCTGCGAGCTGTAAAATCCGCCTTCGGGGGAGGTCATTTCAAGGAGAATATAGCTTGCCGTTTTTTCTGCGATCTCAAGATATAATGCCTTTTTTGTTACCGTGTACGCCTTACAATAGGCGAGTATCAGGAGCGCGTTGTCGTACAGCATTTTCTCGAAATGCGGAGCAAGAAACTTTTTGTCGGTGGAATAGCGGCAGAATCCAAATCCGATGTGAACGAACATTCCACCGCGATACATCTGCCAGAGGGTTTGCTCCGCCATGTTCAGACACGAGGCTGTTTTGTAACGCTCGTAGTAATCGAGCAAAAAGAGCAGATTGTGCGGTGTCGGAAACTTCGGCGCTCGTCCGAATCCGCCGTGTTTTGCGTCATAGATGCGCTCATATTGCGACACTGCCAAGTGTGTTAGATCAATATCCGCTATATCCGACACGCTCTCCGAGCTGTTCAGATGCTCAATAATTTTCTCCGAATCCCTCAAGAGCATATCGCGGTCGGATACCCATTTTTCGTGTATGGCGAGCAGTAGCTCCCGAAAGCCTATCATACCGCCCCGTGAGGTTTTGGGAAAATAAGTTCCAGCGAAAAACGGCTTCTGATCTGCCGTCATAAAGATGCTGGTGGGCCAGCCGCCGCTTCCCGTGAAGGCTTGACAGACCGCCATATAGACACTGTCAATGTCGGGACGCTCCTCTTTATCAACCTTGATGGATATAAAATATTTATTCAAAATCTCGGCCATTTCTTCGTCCTCAAAGCTCTCGTGAGCAAGCACGTGACACCAATGGCACGCACTGTATCCGATACTTAAAAATATGGGCTTGTCCTCCCTTGCCGCGAGTTCAAACGCCTCGTCGCACCAAGGATACCACTCCACGGGATTATCCTTGTGTTGAAGTAAATAGGGGCTTGTTTCCTTTGCCAATCGATTGCTCATATCTTCACCTCCGTTATCTCTTTTATTTTCGGCATTTCCGAAGTGATCTATACGAGATTTTGACAGGTATGTAAGACCCGAAAATCACAAATACTATTCATATCACAAATCGGAGGTAAAAAGATGACGAAAGACGAAATGCCGGTTGGCTTTGCTATGGCGCTTGCGATGAATCCCGAAGCTATGCAGAAGTTCGGAACGCTCAGCGAGAAACAAAAGCAACAGATCATCGCAGGAACACACGCGGTAAAAAGCAGAGATGAGATGCGTCACTACGTGGATTCTCTGGTAAACGGCAAGTGATGAGTATGGATTCTATTTGGGAAGATACTGCAAAGCGTGTGCATTTTGATGCTTTGAGTAGCAATAAAAACACCGACATTTTGATCATCGGAGGCGGGATCACGGGGATTTTATGCGCCTATAAGCTAAAAAATGCGGGCGTGGATTGTATACTGGTCGAGGCGAATGAGATCAGCGGTGGTATCACAAAAAACACCACGGCGAAGATCACTTTGGGGCACGGTTTGATCTACGACAAAATGATCAAACGCTTTGGTGAGGATAAAACACGCCTTTACATTGACGCACAAAACAAAGCAATCAAAGAATATGCTCGGCTTTGTGAAAAGATCGATTGCGACTATGAAACGCGGGATAACTACGTATATTCTATGGGTGACCGCAAGAAGATTGAAAAAGAGGTCGCCGCCTTGGGGCGTCTCGGTATGAAAGCCGAGTCCTTGGATGCCTGCGAGCTTCCGTTTACGGTCGCAGGGGCGGTGCGCGTGAGAGATCAAGCGCAGTTCCACCCGTTGAAATTTCTCTATACAATTGCAAAAGATCTGCCAATCTACGAGCATACTAAAGTCGTGGAACTGATGCCGCACAAGGCAATCACCAATCACGGTGAAATCACCTACAAAAAACTGATTATTGCAACTCATTTTCCGATGCTCAATAAACATGGCTTGTACTATCTCAAACTCTATCAGCATCGTTCCTACGTTCTTGCACTCAAAAACGCCAAAAAAGTAGAAGGAATGTATGTGGATGAATCGGACACGGGACTGTCCTTCCGAAGTTACGGCGATCTTCTGCTCCTCGGCGGTGGCGGACACCGAACTGGCAAGCAAGGCGGTTGTTGGCAGGAGCTTGAAGATTTTGCCCGTAAGTATTACAAAAATGCCGAGATCGTCGGCAAGTGGGCGACGCAGGATTGTATGACGCTTGATGATATCCCTTATATCGGTCAATATTCAAAACCCACGCCCGACGTCTTCGTTGCAACGGGATTTAACAAATGGGGCATGACCAACGCCATGGTCGCCGCAGATATTCTCTGCGATCTCGTTCAAGGAAAGCCCAACCCTTATGCTGACGTTTTCGACCCCTCACGCACGGTTCTTCATCCACAGCTTGCGGTAAATGCTTTTGAGTCTGCAATCGGACTTCTTACACCCACCGCGCCCCGATGTCCACACCTCGGTTGCGCCCTCAAATACAACAAAGCCGAACACACCTGGGACTGCCCCTGCCACGGCTCACGTTTCACTGAAGACGGCGAGCTGATCGACAATCCCGCGACGGATGATAAAAGAATATAGCAGTATACGCCTTCGCATAATGGGAAATAATAGTATTAAATCCATAAACGGAGGTTAAATTTGCTATGTTCAAACATGAAAAACAATTATTCCATCCCGTAGAGGTCGAAAGACCGAACTCGCAGTACGCCGTACTGCTTCAGGAACAGCTCGGCGGCGGTAACGGTGAGCTCAAGGCGGCAATGCAGTATATGTCGCAGAGCTTCAGGATCAAGGATCCCGAAATCAAGGATCTCTTTCTTGATATCGCCGCAGAGGAGCTTGGTCATATGGAGATGGTGGCACAAACTATCAATCTTCTTAACGGTCATGACGT
>JAGBRZ010000242.1 GCA_017632155.1 Clostridia bacterium | reverse complement strand
GGACGATATATCCCCAGTTGAACACCCGGTCCAGTGCCGCGTACAGCGTCACCGCCGCCGGGATCAACCACTGGAGTGTGCGCAAAATGTCATGAAATTTGCTTGTCATGATTCCCCCTTTCGACGTTCTCGACCACGCCGATTCGCGCCTGGAGACGCCGCAGTTCCGCGTCCTGTACCGCGTCGTTTGTCTCAAGCCGGTACACTCGCTCAATCATGCTGTTGTGCTTCTCCACCTGTGTACGCAGCTGCGTGATCTGCTCCGTCACTTTCGTCTCAAAGACCGTCTGATTCTTGTCAAGCAGGGCGGTTACTTTTGCGTTGCTCGCGGCGTTCGAAATTACAACCGCAAGCACCGAACAAACACCCGTTACTATTGCAACAATTACAGGTATCCATTCCATCCCAAGCACCCCCTTATGCTATACGTACCGCACGGAGTTCTCCGCTGACTGTCAGCGCGGAATTGCCAGTGTGCAAGGCCATAAGCCTGTATACGCCCGCCGTTTGCAGTTCAAGGGTCGTTACGAAGTTCAGCGTTGCCGAGTCGGAAGACCCTGCGCAGATTGCTTCACCGCTTTCGTTTGCAGGAAATGTCCCGGTATCGGTGGCAAGGAAAATCTGTCGCGTCCCTGCATCAGGAGGGAATATTGCCCATCCAGTGACGAGCCAGCGACCGGCAGCAAGCCCTGCGACACCAGACGTCCTGCATATCTCCGTCGGAGACGCACTGACGGGGACCGTAACAATGGCGTTTTCATGCACCGTTTCACCGGTATACGCAAGGTTGCCGTTCGCCGTCGGTAAGCTGTACACTTTCCCGGAAGATATGGAAATGGGGCCGATACTCGTGATGCCCCCGACCATGCGGATTAAAAACGTATTCGTACCGTCGGATATTTCCATGCCGGTCGGCGTCATTGCCGCATAGTATGTTACCCCGTTTAATGTGTATACGGCTCGAAGCTGTGACGGGTCTACAAGCGAACTTGCCAACGCCTCAATGGTCCCTGATACGTCTGCACCGGACATATACACATGACCCATGTTGTCTATACCGAAATTTGCCCCGATCGCAAAACGCAACCCGCTCCGGGAAACAGCATTGATCAGCCGCGTGAAGTCTGACGTGGAAAGCGTGATTGAACCGGAAGCCGTGTCCGTCTTCGCCCCGCTTCGGATAGAGTCGCTGTCAATCGTAAACCCGCCGATGGTCGCACCGATGGCATACAGATCCGATACGTCAAGACGGTCAGCGCCAATCGTGTGCGCCTGGATATACGTGCCGTTGATATAAATGTTCCCGTCCCCATCAAGGAACATCCCCTGCATTTCCCCGTTATTTGTCAGCTTGTTGAACACATCGCGCTGGTTCATGGCGTTCACTGCCGATGCGCCGGAAACACGCGCGTTATAGGCGTTCTGCAATAGCGGGTCTTCCGGGCGGTTCGCAGTCCCGGTTGCTTCATAGGTGCTCTCGGTGTACTTCGCCCAGTGGATGGTCTGCCGCATGAGCGGGAAGGAATTCTCGCCATCCACACTGTCACCGGGCTCCACAGACGGGTCAGCGTAAATCGTTTCTTCAACAGCTGGTGTAAAAACCGGGATGGTGGCGGCTCCGGTTACATCGTCAGCTGTAATTGTTGAAAACAGGGGGTTTCCATAGACCGTGTACGCCGCGCCGTCGGTACCGCCTGAAAGGACGTTTCCGTTCGCTGCTTTAAGTACAACCTTTGTGACGGAGGGGGTCTGGTACTCCGCAACAACGGAGCCGTTGACGGGGATGTTGTCAGCATTCACGGTCACTGAAGATCCACTGAATTTTCGGAACTTCAAAGCCCCGGATTCATACTCAATGAATGCAAACGCGAAACAGTACTCTGCCGCCCACTTAATTACATCCCGGCACGTAAAATCCGAAGAAGGGATGTTTGCTTTTGAGAATGTATTGAGAAGCCGCGGATACGTCACCGTGTCCGCGGAGAACACAAGGGATGCTGTGGCCGAATGCAGGCCCGCGACATATCCCGTCACGGCATTGCACAGCTCGGCAAGCGTGAATGTATCGTTCATGCCGTCAACCACAGTCAGGGCGTCCGTATCAAACCACGGTGTGCGCTCGTCATAGGCGTCCGTGATATTGATGGTCAGCCCCTTCGTGCTCTCCGGCTTGCCAAGAAGGAAGGTGCCCATGTGGGCGTATTCAAATACCGAATACGCCGCCGCACCGTTGGAAAGTATATAGTCGTACCGCTGCCCGTTAAAAAACTCCGTGTCGCTGTGGTGCGCCACATTGTTGATCCACCGCTGTGAGGAATCCACATCGGCGAATGTAAAAGACGGCGGAATACAGGTTTTTACACCGGACTCTGTAGCAACATACAGCGTGCCGGAAACCGCAAGAAGCCCGACAATCTCATCAGAGAATGTAACAGACGTCCATGGGCCTGACCCGGATGTCGCATACCGCAGGGTTTTCCCCGAGGAAATGACCAGGTACGCCGGCGTTCCGGTCTGAACGGTCGTGAAGTGTACTGCGTCGGAAGGGAACGGGGATATTACACCGCTCTGCACGGCCACACCGATCCTGACGTTTGCGCGCCCGAAACCGTAACCGTAAAGACCCCCGCCGTAGTTCATGATGTTGCACGACAGCGTTTTTGCAACGAACCCGCCGAACCGGATGTCCTCATCTTCGCAAAGTGCGTCGGTAAGAGTTACACCGTCGGATGTAAAATCACCGTCCAGCCCGGACAGCATAATTCCATCGTCGAATGTAATTAACAGGTCCTGCGGGCTCGTCCCGTCAATGATATTCGTTTTGAATGCAGCCGATGTATTTCTCATCCCGCACCCCTTAGTATTCAATAAACGCCATGCGCGTCTCGCCGTAATTCAGCCTGTGCACCTTCTGATCCACGTTCCGTATCGTCCAGTTGATGTCCGGCATATAGCAGAACGCCGTCCTGTACACGGAATATTCCGGGTCCCAGTACTCGATTGTAATGTCGTGCCGGTTCTGATCCACAATGAACTGCTGTATCAGGTTCATCATGCGTTCGTGCTGTTCGCCGGTCATGTACGGCACATTGAACTCGATCTTCGCACAGAATTTAAGGAACTTTCTATGAAGCATACCCGTTCCGGAATCGCGCGTGGAGTCAAGATCTACCTGGTTTCTGGTAACCTTATACGTCTCGTACTTCATGCACTGGATCGGAAGGTCAAGCCCGTCTGGTCCGCCAAGCCGGATTAAATAACCGCCGAATGCCATATCATCACCCCGTTACTCCAGCGTACATCCGCTGTGACTGCGCTACCGCCCTCCCAAGAGCCGCTGACGGTGCAATGGTCAGGTTCTTCGCATTGATCGCCGCAAGAATCTGTGCAAGAATCGCGGCTTCTGCGTTTCCGGTGCTGTATACCGCGTCTGCAATGCCGGTGATTTCGTCCCCGCCGACAACACCCGTCCTTCCGTTGATGTTCCCGATCAGCTCCGTCTGTCCCGCAACCTCACCGGCTACGAACAGGCTCCCCTGTGACGGGAAACCGCCGGAAGCATACTCGCTCATATTGATGTTGAACCGGCTTTTTGACATATCGGAAGCAGGCTTGCTGCCCCCTGCGTTTTCGAAATAGTCTGAAAATGCGTTGCTGAATCCGGTACCGAAGGACTTTCCGGATTCCTCGCCTGTCCTGTAGAAAAGTGCCTCCGTGCTCTTTCCAAACTCTTCAATCGCTTTGTTCGTATCGGGGCCTGGAAGGAAATATGTTTCGAACGGCCATTCCGCGTTGTCCGAAACCTCCTTTTTCTTTTCCATGCTTTCAAGTAAAAGCGAGTCAGCGAAGCGCTGGAAGGACGCGGCACCGAGTCCGGACCATTTTTCACCAGTCCATTCACCGATTACGTCAATGGCCTCTGTAATTGCAGGCTCCATCGAGGAAATGTACTCATCGCGCAGGGCACTCATTGAGACCCCACCGAAACTGTATCTGAATGCCTCGTTCAGGGCGCTGATCATCTGGTTGGCGCTGATCATCGCACGCGTATAATCCATATCCGTTGCTTCGAAAAGCGCCGTTGCGAGCTTTCTTTCAAGCTCGTCCTTTTCTGCACCGGATACCGGTTTCCATCCATCAGCGTCAAGCAGGAACGACATAAGCGCACCGCGCGTAGCATCGTTGTCCTCAACATACTGCATGGCGCTGTCGATTGCGCCTTTCAGAGACCTTCCCGCCGCGCTGCTGTCGAAAATCTTGTCCCAACTCAGCGTATGAACGTCATTCATTGCGGCGTCAGCATCCCTTGCCAACGTACCGATATGCTTTGCAAAGCCTTCTGCAATTACAGAACCACTTACCGCGCCGTCAAGTGCTTCAATCTCTTTTTCCCACGCGGCGAAGTTTTTGTTTATGACTTCCGTGGAATGCCGTACTTCGTCGGTCATGCCCCGGAACATATCGGGGGCTACCTTTTCAAGGAACCCGGCAAGCATCATCTCAAGGGCAAGAACCGCGTTCATGATGCCCTGAATAAGGCCAACAATGATCTTGTAGATGCCCTTCGCCACGTTCGAAGACGCGTTTTCAAAACTGACGGAGCCGTCAATCAGCTGTGTCAGGCCGACAAGCAGGTCGTCAATCCCGCGTAATGCAAAACTGATCCCTGCGAAAAGACCGTCAATCTGCGGTGAAATAAGGTCTATCACAGCGCCAAGCCCGTCAACAGCCGCAGCGACAAGGTTGATCGCGTTCGGCAGCGTTTCGCTGAGAAGGTGGTCGAACAACGGCTTGATATGCTGCTCGTAAATGGGCTTCAGGTTCTTTTCCCAAAGATCCGTGAAGCTCCGGCCAAGGTTCTTTAATGCAAGAACAATCTTGCTCTCCGCAACAGCGCTCGACACCTTCATGAGCTGGAACATCCCGCTGACGTCTTCTTCGTCTGCCCCGGAATCGGATGTCAGTACGTTCAGCTCATCAAACCCGGCAAGCTGCTGTTTCAGTTTGCCGACTTCCTCGTTGTACTTCTTTGCGACCTTGACAGCCTTGTACCACTCGCCGGTGTTGAAGATCGCCGCAAGGTGTTCCTGAATGACGTTGGACCGTTCAACAAGAGTGTCAACGAAATGCTCAAACGCCGGCATGACTGTCTCGATCAGAGGCGCAAACATGGACGCAAACCCGTTCGACAGATACACCATCTCCGTCTTGAACGTGTCCATGGCCGGGACGAACTTTGTGTTGTAAATCTCCGACCATTTATACAGGCGTGTGATGCCTTCTTCAATGCCCTTTGTCAGTGCCTGGAACGCGCCACGTACCAAACGGTACCATGTGATGCGCTTCATCGACGTCCACAGCTTTGTTAAGATGCCGCCCTGCTTTTTTACAGCTTTCGATGTTTTTTTTGTCTGAGTCTCGGCATTCCGGGATTCAGCCGTGAACCGGCTGAACCGGCTTGCTGTCTCGTTGGTCCTGTTTGAAAGCCCTTCGATAGACTCCGTAAGCCCCTGAATATTGTTTACTGTGCCGACACCTGCTGCACCGTCAAGCACGTCAGTAAGCGAATCCAGTTTCCCCTGATCGAGTGAATTCACTATTTCCGCGAACTGACGGAACTGGTCAAGCGCTTCCTGCGAAATAAGCTCGCTAACCGGTCCGATGTCCGCAATCGTCCGGACGGCGCTTGAAATTGCCGACATTCCGGCAGCTGCGCCGGATACTGATGCCCCCAAACCCCGCAGGGCGTTGGTCAGGTCTAAAATGCCTTGAGTAGCCTGTGCCGCATTGTACGCCACTTCTACTGTCAGCTTATCAAGAGTTCTTGCCATCGGTCGCCCCCTCGGATTTCCATTGTTTTTCAAACCGGTTCAGCGCATCAATGATCTTGCGTTCTTCTTTCGCCGTGCGGTCTTCTTTCTTCGTGAAGATTCCGTACGGCTCCTTCATGAACGTGTTCACTTTGTGCTGTTTTCCGTCAAAGTGGAGGTTTGACAGGGCTGTGCTGATGGCCGCAAAAGTGTAATTCCCTTGCAGCCACAGCATCGTGTTCTGCTCTTCCGCTTTTATCCGGTGTGCTTCGATATAGTACCCGGCTATATCAGGGGATTCATACCAATACTGCTGATACGTCATGCCCAATGCGAGAAGATACGGAAACTCCCTGTCAAAAATGGCGCCGTAGGTCAGCTTTTCGTCGGGCGCATCAGTTATTTCCTGATCGCCCACCGTGGGTTTTTTGCGCCGGTCTGCATTGCCGTTGCAGTCTGCACATACAGGCCGAGAAGGTCTGTCGTGAAGTCAGGCTGGTAACCGATCTCCCCGGTCAGCAGCTCTGCTTCTTCCTTCGTTGCGTCGGGCTTGTGCATCAGCATGGCGTAGTACACCATCCTGTCAAGCGTGGTAAAGGTCTCTTCACGCAGCAGATCACCGATCGCAGTTGAGGGCATCCCGTCTCGTTCCATCATCTTCACAACGGCACGGTTGAATTCCAGCACGATTTCTCCACCGTTCCCATCTTCAAGAACAATGGGCTCGTAATGCTTATCCTTTTTCGCCATTTTTTTACATTCCTCCTTGTAAATTTCAGCTTATGCGGACAAAGTGGGTGCGGCCTGCCATCCGGCGACATCGCACGGGGTGATGTGCAGGGTCCCGTCAAACACTTCATCTACGGACGCGCCCGCGAAACCTGCACTCTGCGGAAGTCCCGCAATGTAAAACGCCTTCGTCCAGTTCGGGACCACGAACGCAAACCACGTCCGCTTGCCGGCCTCGTACGCCGTCTTCGCCGTAGCGACAAGCGCATCCCACGCGGTGATGGTCTCTTCAACGGCATTGATCGTGAACGCGAAGTCGTCTCCGGCGTCTTTCAGGCCCGGGATGTAGCGGTGCCATACAAGGTCCGACAGGTCCGTTACCTGCAGGCCGTTTGCGCCGGGGTCAAACTCCGGGATCTCCTTGACGTGGGCAAGATTCGTATAACCGGATGTGGGACGGGTACCCGCGGTGGATTCCGTCGCGTAGTACACCTGAATTCCGGCAGTTGAAATTTCTTTTGCCATATCTTATCTCCTTATGTTGGCAGGGTGTCCAGCCCTCCGAATACACGGTGGAAACGCGCGGACATCCGTGTTACTGCGGGGTCGATGTTTTCTATCTCCCCGCAGAATGTCTCAATGAAATACAGCCTCTTCATGACTGCTTCGACCTCGGCCATGATCGACCTGGCCTCTTCCGGGGCACCGTCCCATTTGTTCGAAACGACCTGCACCTCGATGTAGCGTTCGAGCTGATCGTCTGTGAATGCAAGGTCAATGGCACCCTTCGCCTGGTGGTGTTCCATCTCAGATACCATGACGGTCGGGAACTCCGAAGGGACCGGCTCGTAATAGGACGTGCAGTTCATGGGTCTGGATTCGCGGTTCAGTTCCCGTTCGATTCTGTCATAAATGTCATAGAAACTGATCATCGCGTGTATTCCTCCAGTTTCCGCCGCATGGCGTGCATGGCGTGCATCATCCCGTACTTTGGCCGGTGGTTGTACGGGTATGCGTACGGGTCCTTTCCTGCAGCAAGCCATGCCTGCCACGTCTGCGCGTGTTTCTCGGACCAGGACCCGGGGTAAACCCCTATGTTCACCTTGCTCGCGTATTCATGGTCAGCGTCCGTGTATACGCCGGTACCGAATTCCACGAAGCAGACGTGACTCCCTTCGGCGTTGACGTAAAAACCCGTTCCGTCCGGATACGCCTCTTTATAGCAGCTCCAGTACCCGAAATATTTCGCGGCTTCGACAACGCCTGCCTGCGCCACTTCTGCAAGGATCGCCATGATGCCCGCTTCCGTTTTGCGCTGCCACTTCGGTACGGTTTGACGGATAAGCCGGTCTATTGAACGCTTTGAAAGTATGTGCCGGGACTTCATGACGCTTTAACCTCACGGATGGCATACACGGTCGAGTTTTTCCACGGGGCGACTTTCTGCACGGTGTAGTTGTGGGGAACGGCGGGGAATTCACCGCTTTTGTACCGCACAATCTTCCCGTCTTTCAGCAGCGTGTCGCCCTCCGCGTATTCTGCGCCCGGATCGTACTCGGGCAGTACTCCGAAACCAATCCACAGAACGCTGTCCGTGTCAATCGGAAGATCCGTCCGTGCCGTGACCATCACGTTTGTATAGTCGTCGTTTATTCCGAACTGCTGAACTTCAGCGGAGCCGCGGTTCGGGCTGACATAGATATTGAGTGGGATCGCGTCGCCGTATACCTTGTTTTTTCCGCCTGTTTTCAGTCCTTCAATAGTCCTGTCTGTCTTGCCTTCGTAAAGCGCGTAGTACACGCGGCTGCGGTTCGAACATAAAGACTGCATCAGACAACCCTCGCTTTCGGCACAATCCGCGCGAGCACGTCCCGGTCGTCAGATGAATACCACGCCCGGCGTACGCCGTCCTCAACGTGTTCTGTCTGGCCCAGTCCGCCGCGGCGCACAAAATAGCGCGCCGCAAGCGTACACTGTGCCGGTTCGTACCGTTCGGGAAGTCCTGCCCCTTCGGGCGCACCGAACGGGTAAAGCTGGTCCATGATCGCGTCAGCGGCTTCGGCAAGGTAGCCAGTTACAGCGGAGTCCGTAACGTTTGGGTCGTCCGGGTCAAGCAGGTTTTTTACGCGGTTGAGTTTATCCGTATCTGTCATGCCCGGCCTCCTTTATTACGCGCTGGAACCGGACGGGCAATGGACGTAGATGCCCTTGACCTTGTTGTCAAGCACGAAGATGTCACCGTAATAACGGACGTTGATCCTGTACGCGTCGGCCTCGATGTTCTGTTCCGGGCTGAAAATGCGGATCGGGTTGTGCTTGATAACGCCCATAACGGCAGAGGGATGAACGATCATGAAGTTGATCGTGGAACCGGTGGCGGTGAATCCGCCGGCGCCGTCATGCGCGGTGGGCTCGTTGAGCGTCACGGCCGTATTGAAGCGGGCGGAGGGGACCTTAATGACGCGCATATTGTCGAAGTATTCCACTTCGTACGCCACGTTGTTCTCACTGTTCACGATCCTGCGCTCGATGTTGGTTTTCAGGACGGAATACACGGTCGGATTGACGAACAGGATTCTGCCTTCATCCGGGACTTCATCGTCGTCCATCGTCGCTTCCGCAGCGAAGATAAGTGCGGCGACATCGGTCTGGTCGGTCACGGTGCCGTTCACGGTCGTGATACCGGTTGCGGACGCCATCTTCGCAAAACGATATGCGTCAAGCTCCGGCACGATCTGCACACGCTCGACTTCGCCGAGGGTATTGCCGACCATCATACCGAGGGTCTCTTCGTTGTCCATGGCGTCGATCTGATAGGAACGGCCACGGTCCACTTCCAGCTCCATGGTCTCCCAGGAACCGTTCGCATCACCGGGAACGAAACCGGCGTTGCGGTCATATTCAGCCATACTGACGGTGCTGATCTTGAAAATCTTCGCGGTGTTGGCGCCCACCCACTCGATGCGCTCTCTGTCAACATCGAGTACGGCGGTTCTGGACGCGGCCTTGTAGACTTCGTCCAGCAGGGGGGTGTATTTCTGGGCAAGGGAAATAGAATTGCCCACGGGTGCTACAACAGTTGTTGCCATGCTGATTCTCCTTTGGATTGTGAATTATTTCAGCCCCATCCACCGGCGGTAGTTCGCCGCTTCGGTGTCTTTTTGGGGAATACTCGCGGTCGGAGTTATCCCCGGAGTAAGTGGCGGCTGCGTCTTCAATAGATCCGCTTTAATCCGTGACTTCTCCGACTCCATGAACTGCGACAATTCGGTAAAAAACGTGTCCGGGATTCCTTCCGGCAGTGTCCCCGCTACACGCTCCGCGGTATCTGGTGTAATACCGGCGGACTGCAGCTTGCTCGTGTACGACGCGCGGCGTTTTTCCGCCCGCAGCATCTCCAGCTCTTCCTGCAGCTTCTGCGCTTCGGCTTCGCGCTCCCTGCGTTCGTTCTCTTCTTTCGTTGAGTGCTCGGCCAGTTCCTTCTTCAGCCGTGCAACGCTGGATGCTGTGCTGTCAAACGACGCTTTCAGCTTGTCATGCTCGCCGAGCAGCTTCTTGTACTCGGCTTCGTAGTTTACGCCCTGCGCCTCTTCTGCGGCCTGGCCCTGGACTTTCGCTTCTTCCATGTTTTCTCCTTGCGTTTTTAAGGCTTCTCTGCCATTTTTGCGGTTTAAGGCTTCTCTGCCCATGCTGCGACATTTATATCCCGCCATTCTCTTGCGGCTATTAAAAACCTATCTGCCTATGGGGTTAATAGGTTTTAACGTCTGATTAAATGCCCTTTTGGTGCACCGGAGGGCTAACCGGCGAGTAGGAAAGGAAATCCGACTATGATTACAGAACACAGTCCGAACAGCGGCCGGCGGAATCGAACCGCCACGAGGCACCAGCGCCACACCCGCCGTTTTGTCCGGACGGCGAAACCGGCACAAGAGGTATATGAACAGAAAAGCAATCAGGAAAATGTCAATACACACCGGCAGTTCGCGTTGTTCTCTGCCCGGCCGAACCCGCCGGGTGACCGGGCGCTGTCCCCGTCATAGGTGACAAACACGCCGCCAATCGGGACCGTGACACCGTGCAGGTAGTAATGCGTATCACGAACACGCCCGTCTTCCATGGTAATCCAGGTCTTGTTCTTCGCACCGGCTTTCACCGCAGTGCGCTCCGCTGCCGTATTCATATCGCGCGTTGCTTCTGTCTCAGCCACACGCATGATGGAGTCTGTGTCTCCGGTTTCCGCATATGCCCTCACGCGCTCCGCGAAGGTCTTCCCGGCTGTCCGGCGGTAGATCGTCTCACGCGCTTCGTCTGATTTCGCCACGAAGGACGAACGCATCATCTCGTTCGCATTGTCCACACCGAGCGCGTAACTGAACAGCAGATAGTCAAACACGATGTCTTCCACAAGGTCCGCGGGGAGCTTCCCGTCAGCAGTCCTCGATTCTTCCACCCTGCTCCGAAGCACGTTCAGTTCATCATACGGAAGAAGCATTTTCTACATACTCCACTAAGTTCAGATCAAACAGTTTGTCTGCCCGCGCCTGCGTGACCGTCATTTCCTCGCCCGGTTTCATATTCCGCTGTAATTCCAGGTCGAAGTAAAACGCACGGACGCGCACCCGGCAGGGCTTCTTCATGTCCTCTTCATACGTGGATTCGCCCGTTGCCAGAAGTTCGGCGTACCCATCATCCCGCGGCGTGTACTTAAACTTCTTCAGGCCCTTGTAGATCGCTTCCGCGTCCACGTTGGACATATCCTTCTTCAGCACAAAGGCGTTCACGCCGTCCTTCACCTGCATATCGGGGTTGCACGGAAGATCGGTCACAATGACCGGCGTACCGACCGCAAGCGCCTCGATGATGGAGTATGAATACCCTTCCGTGTCGGACAACTGCACCAGATAATCCGCGTCTGCCACATAGTCCAGAATGTCCAGCCGTATTTCGCGCCGGACGAAGTTTTTGTTTTTGAAGTTCATCCCGGAATCGGTGAACACTTCCCATGTGAACGGGATGCCAGCCTTTTCCAGTTTGTCCGCAAGGGCTTCCATCCGGTCGCGGCCCTTCTCGCGGGTCAGTCGTGTTGCGCTGATCAACCGCAGGACCTTTTTGGGCTTGCGGACGGTCAGCGGGTTGTATACCACGTCCGCGTCCACGTTCAGCCACTCTTTGCACCCGGCAACGACCGATTCCGAAACGCCGATGAAGTGCGTCCCGTACGGCACACCGGCCGGCATCGGCAACTGCTGCGCCTTATAGTCGCAGTGGAATACCATGTAGTATTCCTGCGCTTCGCAGTACGCGCAGAACTCGGTCGAATATCCGAAAAACAGCCGGTCCGCTTTGTACTTCCGCTTCCCGTCCCACTTGATGCACCGCACCAGCTCGGACAGCCGCTCGACCTGTTTAGGGTCGCCCTGCTTGTAAATGACGGCAATATCGTGAGTCTTCCCGTACTTCAGCGCCATCTGGTACAGGAATGTCTCCACTCCTCCGATGGGGGATATGCAATGCAGGAAAAACGCGTTTCTCAACTTTCTCACCGCCCTTTTCTCTTCAAGCGTTTTCGGGATCTCCCCGCGCAGGCTTCTGTGCATGAGGGAAGAATTGTTCCCGTGCCAGAAATATATGTAGATCACCTTCGTGCTGTCATAGTGCGGCAGTTCGGGCCTGATCACCCGCTTCACGAAGTCGATGTCGTCCGTGCCGTCTATGACCGCGGTATTGAGCCGCTGCTCACCGATTGTGTCGTACCGGTATGTGTACGCCCATATCGCGTTGTTCCGGTACCCCGGCGTGTACTGCCGGGACGGTTCGCCGTTCTCAAACCGCCAGTCGTACGATACCCACGCGTACCCTTTACGCATTTCCGTGTAAATGATCCGCAGATAGTCCGATACCACATAGTCGTCACAGTCTAAGAACGCTATGTACTCGCCGGTTGCCGCGTTTATACCCGTGTTCCGTGCATAGGTGACACCCATGTTCTTTTCATGGTGGATTACATTTATCCCTGTAAATCCGTCCAGAAACGCACCGTCCGAACCGTCATCCACAACGATGATCTCGGTCTGCGGGAACTCGGTTTTCTGCCGCAGAAGCTCGTTCAGAAGTACCGTACACCGCGTGCGGTTGTTGTAATACGGAATGATTAAGGAAAAAGCGTCAGGCCTGCGCGTCAGACTCACCGTTGTTGTTGTCCTCTTCCACGATGTCCACGGAACGCTTTTCCTGTTTGGGCTTGTCCGGGTCGCCCCAGATCATCTGCAGGTACTTCTCCGAACGCTTGATGTCAGATACCGGGTCGTTCGAAATGCCGGACTTCGCCGCAGCAAGCTCCGGATGGAGCCCCGCCGCAAGCAGGGTCTGGAACGCCTGGGCCTTTGACTGCATATTCGCCGTCTCGGTACGGTTCACCTTCAGTTCGAAGTCGTTGATGCTGAGGTCTAAAAGGCCTTTGTCCCGCAGGATTCCAAGGATGATGCGGTCAAAATGCCGGTTCGACTTCCTGAACAGGTGCTCGGTCTCCACCGCGCACGCCGCGGCCTGCTGCCAGCCGTCACGGTACAGGACCGCCTGCCCGGTGTCGGAAGTGGATGTCCCGCCCTTCGTCGTGGACGGCATGGAGCAGATCGTCAGAATCCGCTCGTACAGGTCGTCTATGAGCACCTGGCTCTGTGTCTGATCAAGCTGTTCGGACAGGATTTCTACATCCGCTTTCAGGTCGCCCGTCGAGTATAACTGCAGGATGCCCTTTGCCTTCAGGCTGTTTGCATCCTCGCCGTCCGGCAGGTCCGCGTTCGTAATGACCAGCAGACTCTGCACGAACTGTTCCACAGCATCAAGCCGGTTCGCGGTCAGGTTGTTGATCTCATCGCAAAGCGTGATTGCCGGTTCCGGCGCCGCCTGACAGTTCGCGTTGTACATATACTCAATGAGCGGGATGTCGTCCAGCATCTGCGGATACGTGCTTTCAATCGCAACCGCAGTTACGGCACGAACAGGCTCCGACGTCGCAAGCCGCCCGTCATATGCCCCGGAGAGCTTGTAAACAACGTCCCGCGTGTATACGTCAATGTATACCCGCCCGCCGTTGATTACGAAGTTCACCCCGTACACAGGCTCGTTCCCGGGTTTCATCGAGTACACGACAAACGCGTTCCGCGGGTCCACACCGTATGCCTCAAACGGCCGCTCCGGGTCGTCCGTCTGGTTTACGAAGATGACGCCCTTCCCGACCGTGTGGAACCAGTTCACCGCTTCTTTGTCCGCGGCGTGCTTCCCGGAACGGTACAGGTACTCGTTCAGTCGGTCTACCCGGTCCTGCGCTTCGTTGTTCCGCGCAGTGTAATACGCAGGCTCAGGGAGGTAAAAGCCGTTCTTGAACGAGACCACTTCTTCATATACATTCATGACGGGCTTGTTCAGCACAAACGAGTTCCGCTCTTTCGTGCGCTGTAAGATCGGCTGCACACCGCGGCGGTACCAGTACAGCCGCTCCTCTTCCATCATGTTCATAAAATGATAGATCAGCGCGGACTGGACTTCATCAACCACGTTGAAGGGCGTGATTTCGTCAACCGGCGTGTAAATGTTCCGTCTCCCGAACAGGTCGCTTGTAATGATTTTCTCGGTATTCGATTCCGACATTGCTATCTCCCTTTTTGTGTGCCCCTAAAGCGGACGGCATATGGAGGCTGCCGCCCGCCCCAAGGAGGAAACTGCGTTGCCGCAGGTTTGAGAATTAGATCCTCAAGCGGAATCTTGAACCAATTATTGTAAAATTACAAGCCCCTTCCACGAACAACGCCGCTCAGTACACGTCAAGTACCGACCGCGACAGCACCCGCAGCGTCTTCCGGCCGTTCCCAAGCGTCGCAAGCGCTATCGCCAGCATATCCGGCGCGTCATCATGCTCCACCTTGCCTTCCGCAGTGAACATGAACAGATTCTGCATGAACTTCTCGTATTCCCGCGTACGGTGCTGCGTGTCACGGAATACCACCATCTGCCGGATGTCCGGCGCCCGGTCATATATCCGCTGCGCTTTGCCCTGCTGACCGCCGGTACCGCCCCAGTGCTTCGTCGTGTTCTGTATCGAACATGAACCGCCCCGCTGCTTCACAATCCGGTCAACACCCTCCGCATAGGTCCCGGTCGCTTTCGTTCCTTCCACATATACCTGCGAAACACCGTGCGTAAGAATCCGGTTCGCAATCATCGGCTGCGTCACTGATTTGTCTGAATTGTCGTATACCACGTCGTGCAGATACAGGTCGTCTCCGTATTGATAAAACACACCCGCCGTCGCATAGTCACCACCGCCCCACGCAGGATCAACCGCCATCCATATACGGTCCGGCTCGACCCCGTCCGGAAGCGTGCCGTTATAGTACCGCAGGGATTCCGGAGCAAAGACGGCACCCAGACGCTCCACGGGCTTCCCCATGAACTGCGCCCACCATGACGCCATATCATCCGCGCGTTCAAACGTCGCACGCACTTCCAGATACTTCTGCGTCGAAAAACCAAGACCGTAGGCGTATTCAAAGTTCGACTCGTCGTTCTCGTCCAATGCCGGCACGTTGATCACTTTGTACCGAATCCCCTTCAGACGCGGGTCGTTCTCCAGGGCGTCAATCCGGCGCGCTATCGTATCATGAACCGACCACCGGGTCCCAACCCATATGATCTTCGTGTTCTCCTTCCGCCGCGCCAGCAGGTTGTTTGTCACCCGCGTATATGCCTTGTCCAGAAGCATCGGGTTCAGCGCTTCCTCAATCCCCGAGTGCAGGTCGTCCGCAAGGATGTACCCCGACGCATCCACCATCCCGTTCAGCGCACCGTATAACGACCGCGCAGACAGCGACGCGTACTTCTTTCTCCGCCCCAGGTTCAGCGTGTGGTCCGCAGCATTCGTTGAAGCAATCCGGAACTCCGGGAACATCGAGCGTATGTCGTATGTGTCCGGGTCGTTCAGCATCTCCATTACACCTTCATAAAACGACACCACAACCGAATCCGTATAGGAACAGTACAGGTTCGACAACTCCGGGTGCCGGCACATTACCCATACAAGCGCACCCGTGTTGAACCCCGTTTTCCCCGTACGAGGAGGCTGCGACAGAAACAGCTCGTCCAGTTCGCCGTCTTCCATCGCCTGCCACGCTTCACATATAGGCAGCAGCTTCTCTCGCCGCGGCAGCCAGAACCGCTCCCCGGGACGACGGTACCACTCCATAGCAATCCAGAAATCATCCAATCGGTCACGCCCGGTCAGAATGTACGTCTGATGCAGTATCTCGTATACCTCCGCCGTCTGATACCCGTTCTGCAATACGTTCTTCAATAACTGCCGGAACGCACAGATCACCGGGTACGTGCCACGCCGGTCATCAGGATACAGCCCCGTCAGACAATCGTACGCCTCCAGGTACTTCCCATTTTTCGCATACGCCGTGAACGCTTCATATAACGGACCGTCCATCTCACACCTCCTATGGAACCATTCTATAACACACCGTGCATGCATGGTAAGCCACCCCCACGAAACCCGCCGGGTTTCCCTTTATACTGGTACCTACTTTAGTTACCCTTGCAGTGTTTAGAAGGTGAGGTAGTTTTTCTGTGAATCGGTAGTTTGTTGGCGGTATTTCATTTGGCAGGTGATTTTTATAAGTACATAGATATTTGAAAATTTCGGCTGTGAAGGGGGGTTAGGCCCCGCCGAAGGCGGGTGCCGCATTCCCCCCGGGGGTATCCCCGCCGGATTGCCGGGAAAAACCCGGTTTCCCGCCCGTTAACGCCTGTTATCCCAACGTTTCTATGCGCGAAAGTCTGGTTTTGCGCATAATTGCCCCCGAAATGGGCCGATCCGGGGCCGATTCCCGCACCTGGACACACGGATATACCCACCGGGGGTATGCGTTACACGGTGCCGGGTGTGTCCTATGGTTACCTCTGCCCCTCCTGGCGGGTCTCACCTACTAACCGATTAACCTACTATGTCAATAGGTATATACCCTTCACCGGATAACTACACCGGCCGGTGTAAATACCGGATGCCGGACAGATACCCGGCGGGGGGCGGGGCCGGGAAATTACATCAGGCGCTGTAAAAAGCCCTCT
>JAGBRZ010000241.1 GCA_017632155.1 Clostridia bacterium | reverse complement strand
TTATTCCACCCGCCTGCGGGGCGCAGTCGGGTTGGAGCACATTTTGCGTGGCTCTGCCTGGTGCTCCGTTAAAGAAACTTTTCGAGAAAAGTTTCTTTAAAATCTTCAAAAGCTTTTAGCTTTTTTAATTGAGATGAAAAAATCCGCCATTGTTGGCGGATTTTTGTCTTTGTTTGGCAAGTTACTCAAGAGTAATGCTATCGCAATTGAGAAAATCATGCGCAGAAATGAGCGAATTCGTGGGAATGATCTTCTGCGCGCCGCATTTCTTGCAGTAGACGCGCATTCCGTCTGCGGTCAGCTCGGCGGCGTAGTCGCCGTCGTAGGGAGAGGCGAGGTCGAAGGAATCGGTGGGCGCGGTGTCCTCGCTTCCCTCGGGGTGGCACTTGCAGTAGATCTTGCCCTCGGCGTCGAGGTCGTGGATGACGAAGGTGACGATCTCCATTATCTGCGGGTCGGGGAGAGCGGCTTCGTCGGCGTCGAGGTCGCGGAAGCTTTCGATCCCGTTTTCCTCAAGCATATCGAGAAGCTCGAGCTCGTTGCGCGCAAGCTCTGCCTTGACGTGGTTTGCCTCGCCCATAAAGCAGATGTTGATGCCCGAATAGGGGCAGGGAAGCATGAAAATGTCCTTGCCGTAAAAGAGGCTCGGATTGACGTTGAACTGGTGGGGCTTGCCGCAGAAGATGCAGGGAACGCTGATGCGCACCGAGCCGTCCGAGGCGAGAGTTATGTCAAGCGCGGCATTGTCGCGCGCAGATCTTTCGGCGTCCTCGCTTTTTTTGACCGAAGCGCAGTCGGGGTTGGTGCATTTGAGCCTTACCCTATCCGCCGACAGCTTGAAAACGTCGACAGCGCTCATAATTCCGCTTCCGCAAGAGGGACAGCGGTAAGCGATCGAGGTCGATTTGGGTTCTAAAATCATTTATATGTGTTCCTCCAATATATTTCTTTACAGTATATGTTTTACTTTTTAGTGCTGACATATACAAAAAAGATATCCGCACTGCACCGCGTGCAGTGCGGATATGATAAGTAATATTACTTAATGGAGTTAACTACGGATTCCTTAGCGGTGTAGTTGTAGGTCTCTGCGTTGGTCTCAACCCACTTGGTGAAGAGGTCGTTAAGAACGCCGGAGTGAGCGGTGTTCTCCCAAGCGAGCTTGCCGTCGCCGATGAAGAACATTACGTGGTAACCGTAGGTGGTCTCAACGATGCCGGTCTCACCAACGGTGCGAGCCTCATCGAAGATCCAGTTCTCGAATTCTTCAACCATCTGGCCCTTAGCTACGCCCTCGTAAACAACGTTGGAGTCAGCGGTCTTTTCCTCACCGAGCTTCTCGAAAGCTGCCTGAGTCTTTTCGCCTGCAAGGTAATCTGCAAGGATCTTGTCAGCCTCAGCTTTAGCCTTAGCCTTTTCCTCGTCGGTGATGGTGGTGCCGGTCTTGTAGTCATCGAAGCTTACAAGAATGTGAGCAACGTCCTTGGTCTCGGACTCGTCAAGGTGAGCTTCCTTTTCAAGGAAGTAAACTGCATAGGAAGACTTCTTATCGCCCTCGGAGGTGATGGTCTTGGTGGAGCCTGCCTTAGCCTCGTCGAAGAGCCACTTGTCAAGCTCAGTGATCTTATCAGCCTCGGTTGTGGGATCATAGTGGAGGTAATCAGCCTCTACGATAGCATCGTAAGCCTCTGCTGCATCATCGCAAAGAGTATCGAAGATCTCAGCGAGTGCGTTCTGGTATGCGGAGTCATCAGCCTTCTCATACTTTACTTCGTCCTCAGCGGTGAGGGACTTGAGTACGAGAGCGAGAACGTTTGCCTTGTCAGCGGCAACAGCCTCAGCTGCAAGTGCCTCTGCAAGAGCTTCCTTTGCGTAAAGCTCGTCGAACTGCTCGGAGCAAGTGGTGTTTACGATGTGATCTGCAGCGGTTGCCTTGAACTCGTCAGCGCTCTTAACTGCAGCGAGCTTTTCTGCGAGAGCAGCCATAGCAGCCTTGTCTGCTTCGTAAGCAGCCTTTTCTGCATCGGTAGCCTCTGCGCCTACGGGAGAGAGCTCTGCGGTGTAGGTGTAGGTAAGGTAGTCAACCATCTGGAAGAGGTTAACGTTTTCCTCAACGTACTTGTTGATAGCGTCCTCGGTGATCTCTGCCTCAAGCTTAGCCTCGAGAGCCTCGTATGCGGCGTTGGAGAGGTAGTTGAGCTCGAGGGACTTGCGGATATCGCTTGCATTTACGCCATTGCCGTACATAAGCTTGATGTAGGAAGCGGTGCTGTAGAAGTTGGATGCTGCAGCCTCGTCGATGGAAGCCATGTAAGCGTCGATCGCCTCGTTGTCCTCAGCCGAAAGCTCGATTCCGTTAGCCTTTGCGTATTCGCAAAGAACGAGCATCTGCTTTACCTGCTCGAGGGTGTTGTCTGCCATCGTGTCAAAAGACTGACTGAGAACGTCAGCAATTGTGTACTGGATGCCGTACTGCTGATAGAGAGCAACCATCTGCTGTGCCTGAGAGTAGATGAGGTAGGACATTATGGTACCGTTTACGCTGTAGTTATCGGTCTTTGCAGCGGTCTGTGTACGAAGTACGATACCGGTGTTTACAATTACCGAAAGAAGGATGCATCCTACAAGGAGGATCGATACCGCGATAGTTGTGATTGTTGTGATGATTTTGGTGTTCTTAGGAGTAGCTTCAACTGTGTTCTGAACAGTTTCAAAAGCTCTGTCCTGTCTGCTTCTGTTTCCTTTTCCCATGTTATTAACCTTTCCGGCGCGTCTGACTTGACATAGGACGGTCAGCGCGCAAATTGTTTTTCCGCCTTGGCGGATTTGATTTTTTAATTCTCTTGTGTCGAGAAATAGACCAAGCTATATTATACTATTTTTTAGAACCCTATATATTAATAAACCGTAAATTTCAGTAAAATTTTCTATCAAAGATCGGTGATGAAGGGTACTATCATCGGATTTCTGCCCGTTTCGCTTGCAAGCATCCTTGAAAGCTCGCGGCGGACGCGCTCTTTGATCGCCTCAAGATTGGGCTTCTTCGAGCGGTCGAGCATATCGGAAATGATCTCTGCCGCGCGCATTTTTGCCTCGTAGAGAAGATCCTCGGAGTCGGGGACGTAGACGAAGCCCTTTGTGATTATCTCGGGAGGATTGATGACGTATTTTGTCGTCAGGTCGACCGAGGCAAAGACGATGAGGATTCCGTCCTCCGCAAGGTGGAGTCTGTCGCGAAGCACGGCACCGCCGACGTCGCCGACGCCGTAGCCGTCAACAAGCGTTCTGCCCGCGCTGACGGTTTCGGTGAATGCCGCGCGGTGGCGGCTGACCGAGAGTACCTGACCAAGATCGCCGACAAAGACGTTCTCGGGCGGTGTGCCGAGGAAGGTTGCGATATTTTTGTTTGCCGCAAGGTGGCGGAATTCGCCGTGGATGGGCATATAGAATTTCGGCTTGATAAGCTGATAAAGAAGCTTGATCTCCTCTGACGAAGCGTGTCCCGAGGCGTGCAGACCGAGCTGTACCGAGCCTTCAATGACCTTGATGCCGTTGTGACAGAGCTCGTTTATGATGCGTCCGATCAGCTTTTCGTTGCCGGGAATCGCGCTCGATGAGAAGATGACAACGTCGTTCGCGCCAAGGGTGATGTCGCGGTGGTCGCCGAAAGCCATACGGTAAAGCGCGGACATAGGCTCACCCTGGCTGCCCGTCGAGATAACGGTGATGTCACCGGGAGCGTATTGCTTTGCATCTGCAATATCAATAATGGCACCGGCAGGCGGGGTCATATATCCAAGCTCAATGGCTGCGGACACAACGTTCTGCATACTTCTTCCCGAAAGGGCAATGCGTCTGCCATGGCGGAGAGAAACGTCGATTATCTGCTGAACGCGGTGAACGTTCGAGGAGAATGTGGAAATAATGATCCTCTTTCCTTCGTTGGCGGTGAAAATATCCTCAAGCGTACTGCCAACGCTCTTTTCGGAGGGTGTAAATCCGCCGCGCTCGGAGTTCGTCGATTCGCACATCAAAAGGGTGACACCCTTTTTGCCAAGCTCTCCGAAGCGCGCAAGGTCGATCATCTCGCCTTCGATGGGGGAAACGTCGATCTTGAAGTCGCCCGTGTGGATGATGTATCCGCAGGGGGTGTTGATCGCAAGAGCACAGGCGTCCGCGATCGAGTGGTTAACGTGGATGAATTCAGCCGCGAAAACGCCGAGCTTGACGGTGTCGCCCGCCGAAACCACATTGAGCTGGGGCGTGAAGGGCATACGGTGCTCCTTCAGCTTACCCTTTATGATTCCGATCGTCAGCGCGGTGCCGTAGATCGGGATGTTGAAATGGCGGAGCAGATAGGGAATTCCGCCGATGTGGTCCTCGTGGCCGTGGGTGAGAAGCACGCCGCGGATCTTCGGGCGGTTTTCCTCGAGGTATGCGAAATTGGGGATAACAAGGTCAACGCCGGACATATCTTCCTCGGGGAAGCCGATTCCGCAGTCGACGATGATGATGTCATCCTCGAATTCGAGCAGAGTCATATTTTTACCGATCTCGCCAAGACCGCCGAGGGGAATGACCTTTACGCTCTTTTCATTCTTGCGAGGAGCGGAATTTTTCTGGCTTTTGGGCTTTCGAACATGAGTTTTTCTCTCGCTCTTCGGCTTTTCCGCTGTCTTTTTATCATTTTTGGGAGCGGATTTCTTTTCCCCTTTGGGAGCGGGCTTCTTTGCCTGCTTTTTCTTTGTTTCGGGCGCTGTGTTTTCGGGTGCGCCCGCGTTCTGATTGTTCTTCTTTTTAGCCATATATACTCCTTTTTGGCAAAACCCATCAAAACCTCACTGCAAAAGCGGCGAGGCGGCGGGTTTTCTTCATTTTTTATTTATATATACCGCCTTATTTCCTTGGGGCGGTCAACAGCTAAAGTATATTATACTATATTTTGCTTCATTTGTCAACCATATTATTTCCGCAACAGCTTTTATAATATGCATTTAAAAGGCGAAATGTAAAAAAATTACTGTAAATTTTTAGAAATATCATCAAAATATGTTGACAAGAGTCGAAAGTTGTGGTATAATTATGCCATAACCACAATATATAGGAGGATTTTTAAAATGAAATCTACCGGAGTAGTACGCCGTATTGACGAGCTTGGCAGAATCGTTCTTCCCATCGAGATCCGCCGCTCACTTGACATCAACGTCAAAGACCCTGTTGAAATTTTTATCGACAACGAGAGAATCGTTCTTCAGAAATATTCGCCCGCCTGCATTTTCTGCGGAGATGCGGATAATATCGTTTTCTTCAACGGTAAGAGAATCTGTCAGAACTGCCTCGAAGAGATCAAGAATAAACTTTAATAACCCAAAGGCAAAAGTATGGGGTACTTTTGCCTTTTTTATAACCACTTGTAAAACTGCGATTTACAACAAGATTTTTTAAAAAAAGGAGTATTATCTATGAAAAGAATAATTTGTGCAGTCATCTCGGTTTTGATGATAATTTCCACCTTTGCTTTTTTCATAAATGCGGCAGAGAAGAGCGGCGTGACTTTTGCTGTTGACGAGCTTTACCGCACAGCCCAAAGACTTGATAAGCATCCGCACACATACGAAGCTTGGGTAAAGGTTGCAAAGAATGCGCCCTCCTCCGAGCTTGGAGTTGTTGCGGGCAACTATACAAACGGAAAGAACGCAAGCTACGGATTTGAGATCCGCAAAAACGGAAACCCCTTCTTGTGGATGGGCTACGGCGGAAGCGGAACCGATCAGCGTTTGTCTTTTGATAAGGTAGACCTGCGCACGGGCGAGTGGACACACGTTGCAGTTACATTTGACTCGACGACCGCATATTGCTACGTTAACGGCGAGCTCAAGCAGACTCTTTCCGCAAAGCTCCCCGACGTTGATATGACGAGAACAGACGTGCTTTGCATAGGCGGCGACCTTCGTTCGGGCAACGGCCGTTGGCTCAAAAACACGGAGCTTTCCTCGGTTGCGCTTTATTCGGATATGAGAACCGCAGACGAGATCAAGGCGGATATGGCGCAGATCACTCTTGACGATGCGGATATCCTTGCGGCATACGATTTTTCTGCGCGTGATACAAGCATCCTTAAGGATATCTCGCCGAAGGGCAGAGATCTTAACTACAACGGAAAGCTTCTTGTCGGCGAACAGGAGGATACGGAAAAGGGCGGTATGGCATTTACCGCAGATATGTATAAGCTCATAAAGAAGATCGATCAGCCGATCAACACCGTTGAAGCCACTGTTTATTTCCCGAAGAATTATATCGCAAGCCAGCGCGGAGGCGTTATCATCGGTAACTACGGTAACAATGCCGCAAACGTGAATTTCGAGATCTATTCTAACGGTTCACCAAGATTTTACATCACCGATAAATCGGGAACCGTATATAATTTTGTTTTCGATAAAGTGAACGTATTTAACGGCGAGTGGACTCACATTGCCATCGTCCGCGAAAATTCGTCCACTTTGAAATGTTATGTCAACGGCGAGCTTGCGCAGACGATAAGCAAATCGTCACCGAATCCCACAACCTCGGATTTCCATATCCTCGGCGGCGACCTTCGAAGCGGAAACGATCTGTATTTCAAAGGAAGACTCAAGGGAGTCGCGCTTTATTCGGATGCAAGAACAGCCGATGAGGTCAAGGCGGATATGACCACGGCGGGTAAGGACGGACTTATCTGCAGTTATGAGCTTGACGGACTTACCGCGCCCGCTATTGTCAGCGACAAGAGCGGAAATGGCTTCGATGCGAAGCTTAAGGTATCTTATTTCACCGAAAAGGCTCCGCTTGAGGACTATGCCTATTCCTTTGCCGTTCTTGGTGACACACAGATCCTTGCGGAGAGTTATCCCGATAAGTTCACCGCGCTTTATGATTGGGTTCTCGGCAACGTTGAGGCGAAGAAGATCAAGTTTGTTCTCGGTCTTGGTGACATCACAAACAGCAGTACAAACGCCGAATTTGATCTTGCAAAGAAGAATATCGAAAGAATGAACGGCGTTGTGCCCTATTCGCTCGTGCGCGGAAACCACGACACCGAAAATCAGATGAAGAAGTATTTCCCCGTCAGTGCATACAAGGATAAGCTCGGCGGTTATTACGGAAGCGATATTTTCAACAGCTGGCAGGAGCTTATAGTCGGCGAGATCAAGTATCTGATCTTCACGCTCGATTACGGAGCAAAAGATGCTGTGCTGAATTGGGCAAGCGAGATCATAGCGGCTCACCCCGAGCATAACGTCATCATCACCACCCACGCATACCTCTTCCGCGATGGAACCACCCTTGATTCGGGCGACGTTGTTCCACCCTCCAACAAGGGCTCGCAGTACAACAACGGCGACCATATGTGGGATAAGCTGATCAAAAAGCACGAAAATATCGTCCTCGTCCTTTCGGGACACGACCCCTGCGACTACGTTGTTGCGGCTCAGGATAAGGGCACAAACGGAAATATCGTCACCCAGATGCTCGTCGACCCGCAGGGAGTTGATAAGGCACAGGGCGGCGTCGGGCTTGTCACAATGCTTTATTTCTCCGCAGACGGCAAGACCATGCAGGTTGAAACCTATTCGACCGATAAAAAAGCTTACTTCCTTGAGGAAAATCAGTTTACACTCACTCTTGACCTTGCCGAGGGTAAGGCACCGGAAACCACCGCACAGGAAATAACTGCGGAAGTCACCGAAGTTCCCGAAACACAGCCCGAAGTGACCGAAGCTCCCTCGACAGAAGCTCCAACCACCGAACCTATCCCCGAAGAGAAGGGCTGCGGTGCGAGTGTTTCGCTTGCAATCGTTCCCATGATCCTTCTTGCACTTCCTGCGTTCTTTAAAAGGAGAAGGGAAGAATGAACGTAATCGCGAAAAAGACAGAAGGACTCGGTTTGCTTTATTCCTTTACCGCGTTTATCGGACTTGTGTTTGTCGGCATTGGAATATTTTATGATAAGACCTCAGTGAGCTGGCTGACAGCTATATTCGGTATTGTATTGTTTGCCATCTCCTGTTATACCGTAGTAATGTTTTGCCGTACCCCCTCGGAAATCATTACAGTTGACAACAAAGGCATCCTACACCTGCCGAATGAAGTAACGCTTGACCCCGCAGACCTTATCGACGTTTCATATAAACGCGCACGAGGAAAAGGCTTTCAATACAAATGGGGAGAGATCATTCTCTCTACACATATCGATACCTACAAATTCAATTTCGTGGATGATTGCGAGGGAACCGCAAAGGAGCTCACAAGGTTGATGTATGAGAGTAAAAGCAACAAAAAACAATAAAAACTACGGACGATCCGATTTCGGATCGTCCGCTGTTGTTATTAGTCACCGATATATTTCTCCGCCTGAATATTAAACATCTCGGCGTATTTGCCGCCTTTTGCCATAAGTTCATCGTGCGAGCCGACTTCGCAGAGTTTGCCGGAGTCGAACATATAGATGCGGTCAGCCATACGGGTGGTTGAAAGTCGGTGCGAGATGAATATCACCGTTTTGCCCTCGGCGTATTTCAGGATGGACTGATTCAGCTCGTACTCGGCAACGGGGTCGAGTGCGCTTGAGGGCTCGTCCATTATCCAAAGCTCGTAGGGGCGGGCGAATACGCGGGCGATGGCAACTTTTTGGCTCTCGCCGCCCGAAAGATTTGTGCCCTTTTTGTCAAACTCGCGCGTGAGCATCGTCTGCGTGCCGTGCTTCAGGGAATTTAATTTTCCGGTGAAACCTGCGGCTTCGAGAGAATCAGCAACGGTTTTTGAGTCTGCTTCATCGTCATACGCGCCCGACATTACGTTTTCTGCAACTGTGGTAGCAAAGATCTTGTAGTCCTGGAAGACACAGCCGATCTTCGCGCGATATTCGGCAAGATCATATTCCTTCGCGCTTCTGCCATTATAGAGCACTTCTCCCGAGGTTGGGTCGTAAAGGCGCATCAGCAGCTTGATGAGGGTAGTTTTGCCCGCGCCATTGTAGCCGACGATGGCGATCTTCTCGCCCTTTTCGATCTTCAGATCGATGCCTTTTAGTGCATCCGCACTGCCGCTGTTTTCGTTTTTCGGCTTTTTGTGATCCGATTTATGCCACTCGTATTTCGGTTTGTCAGAGAAATCATAGGTAAAGCTGACGTTTCGGAGCTCAAGCGACTCAAATTCGGGAACGTCGGCATCACCGCTCACAACCTTGGGCTTGTATTCGAGGAAGCCATAGTATTTCTCGAGGAAAAGAGAGTGCTCGGGGAACTTTGCAACGCGCTCGACGAAATCGGTGATGTTCCACTCAACTCGCCAGATAAGTCCCACGCTCGCGGCAAAGACGCCCACAAGAACCGCGCCGTCGAGCATACGAAGCAGAAGGTAGAAAATGATTCCAAGGCGAACCGCCTCCATGAAGACGTTGTAGAAAATGCCGTAGATGAGGAAATAACGGATGCCGTATTTCCGCTCGAGCTTCTTTCTCTCCTCGCTGTTTGCATCAGCCTCGCGCAGGAGCAGATCGCCTATATTGCCCGTGCGGATCTCCTTGGCATAGTCGGGAAGATGATAAACTCGGTTGAAGTAGTCGCGCTTGCGGGCAAGCGGCTTCTTTTCCTTTTCGTGCTTATATCCCGTCTTGTTGCCGAAATAGTTGACCACGCAACCGACAACGCCCATTCCGCAGACAACGTAGATGACGATCATATCGATATCCGCCGCTATCAGCGTTCCGAGAATTGTGATGAGCGCAATGATTCGCGCCGCAAGGGTGTTGAGATCGGCAAGGATCTTCAGCGAGCGCGACGAAGCCTCGTCCATTGCCCATACGAAGTCATTGTAGAACTCGGGGTCATCGTAGCAGGCAACGTCGATCTCCTTTGTCTTCATAAACAGCTCGGTGTGTATGTGGTAATCAAGCTTGTGGTGGAGATTTGGCTTGATCATACGGTGATAAGCGCGTTCGATGATGAAGTAAATGAGATACCACAACGCCATTAAGCCTATGATCTTAACAATGTCCTCAAGCTGGTCGCCTCGGTCGAGTGCATTGAAGAGGTTCAGGGTAAAAACACCGTAAACGGCGTTGTTTACTCCAAGGAGCACGCCCTCGATCAGAAAGCTGAGCAGCACAAGCTCGGGGGTGTATTTGCAGACCTTTGCAAAAAGAACGATATTGTTTCGCAGAATTCTGCCGAGCGACTGTCGCTTTTCCTTTTGCTTTTTAGCCATTTCCATCACCTCCCGACGTGTAATTTTTTGCCTGAAGGCGGAACATTTCGGCGTACTTGCCGTTTTGCTCCATCAGCTCTCGGTGCGTGCCCTCCTCGATGATCTCGCCGTCCTCCATCATATAGACGCGGTCGGCAAGCACGGCGGATGAAAGGCGGTGCGAGATGAAGATGACGCTTCTTCCCTCGGTCGCCTTTATCATATTTTCAAACATCTTGTGCTCCGCGATCGGGTCGAGCGCGCTTGAGGGCTCATCAAGAACGACAAAGGGCGTTTTTTCGGCAAAGATACGCGCGAGCGAGACCTTTTGCTGTTCTCCGATCGAGAGGTTGACGCCCTCATCGTCGAATTCGCGGGTCATCGTCGATTCGATTCCGTGCTCAAGAGTTTCAATCTTACTCCACGCGCCGCTTGCCTTCAAGGCTTCGGTCACCCTTTCGTCATCGCCGTCGCGGGGGAGACGGTTAAGGACGTTTTCCTTGACCGAAAGTGAGAAGAGCTTGAAGTCCTGGAACACGCTTCCGAAAAGTGCTCGCCAGCTCGAAAGACGGTAATCCTTCGCGCTCTTGCCGTTCAGCGTGACTTCTCCCTCGGTGGGGTCATAGAGGCGGAGAAGGAGCTTGACAAGGGTGGTCTTTCCGCTGCCGTTGCGTCCGACGAGAGCGATCCTCTCGCCGTCGGCAATTCGGAAATTGATACCCTTCAGTGATTCGCGTTCCGCGCCCTCGTACTTGAAATGTACGTTTTTAAATTCGATGTCGCCACGCTTTGCCTCGGGAGCACTCGGATTCTCCTTGATCGTCGGCTCGTAGGCAAGGAAGTAGCGCACGTCCTCAATGTAGAGCGCGTGCTCGTTGAACTCGGCGAGGTACTGCACCATCGTCGAGAGGGCATATGAGATGCTTGAGATCGAATTGAGGACGATCAGGCAGTCGCCCATAGTCATTCCGCCCTGACCCGGACCGATCGTGCGCCACACCGAATAAAGCGTCGCACCGAGGACCGTGACGGCTTCAAGTCCGAAATTCTTGATAAAATCACAAATGGCAAGCTTGAATCCGTATTTTCTCGTCAGAGAATTGTAATCATTGCATACCTCCGCAAGCATTTGGAGCTGTCGCGGGAAGAAGGAGCCCATTCGCATCTCCTTTGAGTATTCGCCAAGGTAGAAGGTTCGGCGGACGTAGGAGAATTTGCGGTTGGTCGGCTTGCGCTCGGTGCTCTGATCGTGCGAGAGGACGTTTGCCTTTCTGCGAACGAAACCGAGAAGAAGCGGAATCAGCGCGAAGACGATCAGGAATGGATCGATGGTGAAGATGAGGAAGGAGGTCATCGCAAGCGTGATGATATTCCAGATGAGGTTATCAAGCGTCTGCATGACCTTGCGGACTCGCTCCTGCGTTTCGTCCATCGCCTTGACGTATTTGTCGTAAAACTCGGGCGTTTCGTAGCAAGCAAGATCGACCTCGGTCGCCTTTTTGTAGAGCTTTCGGCGCAGGGCGTGATTGATCTTTTCCGAATAGATCGGTGAGATGGCATTCCAATAATAGTTTGAAACGATCCATATCAGTATCGCCGTGCCGCCGACGATGAAGATGTAGGCGAATATCGCGTCGATCGACCATCCCACGCCCTCCACGCTGTCAACGATCAGGCGGATGAGGTAGGTGTAGAGCAAAAACTCAAGCGGTGCGTTGAGGAAGGTGACGAGATAATAGATAATGAAGTAGGATTTCGACGTCCCCCACACCTGCGCGAGGGCGAAGATGTTGTTATCTATATTTCTTCGGAGCGACAGTTTTTTCTTCTTTTCTTTTTCTGATTTACTCATATTGCCTCCTTTCGCGTGCTCATAAAAAACAAACGAGCACACTTTTTCTTACGTGTGCTCATCTATATTGCGCAATCATCCTATGCGCATATATACCCGGAGGAAAAGACTATTCCGGCAAGAGCACTACGTGTCTGTGTTTTCATATTCATTTCCTCCTTTCTAAGCCACTTGTAAAACTGCGTTTTACAATTGAGACCCTTCGCGCGCTTATCGCCGCCCGCCAAAATCTGTGATTTTGACGGCTCCCCTCGGCGCGCGGGCTCGCGTGGCTCGCCGAAGCGGTGTTTTTTCGTCGGCGAAGCCGCCGAAAAAACGGACCTCATTGTATTTGCAGCTTTTGTTTGGCTGTTTTTGTTGCCCTAATTGTACCACTCCGAGCGGCTTTTGTCAATACTTTAGGGCAAATTTGCGACTCAACTTATTGTTGAGTTATCTGTCTTTACCCGCTGTCAGCTTGATGAGAAGATCAATGTTGTCGGGCTGGACTCTTGCCTCGTGCGCGGCGCGGCAACGCTTTTCGGCACCGCATTTGGTGCATTTATGTGTGATTATGTACCCCTTCTTCGGGTCGGGCTCGACAAGGATGGGCTCCATAAGCCCAAGGCACTCGCAAGCGCGGTCGCCGGGGTTTTCATCGATATGTATCGACCACAGGCAGAAGGGACAATGGTTTCGTGAGGACGAGCCGAGGGGCTTTACCTCGCGTCCGCAATGACCGCAAATGAATCCTGAATCGTTTTTTGCAAATCTTTTATTCTGGGGTTCCATATTTTTTGCCTCTTTTCTCTCTTTTTTGAAAAAAGCTCTTTATTTCTTTTCGTTTTTGTAGTATAATTATATTAATTATACATCATCGAAGGCTCACCGTCAAGAGCTTTGCGATAATTTAGATCCGCGGAGGTTCGGAAATAATGGAAAATAAAATAAAACTGCCCGAGCTTCTTGCTCCCGCGGGTTCGCCCGAGGCGCTTACTGCCGCCATTCGTGCGGGCGCGGATGCGGTTTATATGGGGGCTTCGGGTTTTAATGCACGCATCGGCGCGGCGAATTTTACACCCGAAAGCTTAAAATATGAAATTGCACGTGCCCACGAGGCGGGCGTGCGGATATATCTGACACTCAACACACTCGTTTACGACCGTGAGATCGGAGATCTTCTTAAAACAGCAGAAGCCGCATATCTTGCAGGCGCGGATGCGCTGATCGTTGCCGACCTTGGCGTTGCTTCTATCCTTCGCCGCACATTTCCCGATTTCCCGCTTCACGCATCAACACAGATGTCGGGACATAATCTCGAGCAGGCAAAATTGCTTGCGGGACTTGGATTCGAGAGAATGGTCATCGCACGCGAAACCTCAAGGGAGAACCTTGCTCTCGTTTGCCGCGAGTCGCCCATTGAGATCGAAGCCTTTGTTCACGGCGCGCTTTGCGTTTGCCATTCGGGACAGTGCCTGTTTTCCTCGATCGTCGGCGGACGCTCGGGCAACCGCGGACTTTGTGCCCAGCCCTGCCGTTTGCCATACTCCGACGCGAAGGGCGGCAAGGGGTATCCGTTGAGCCTCAAAGACCTTTCCCTCGCGCCGCATCTGCCCGAGCTTATTGAAATGGGCGTTTCCTCGCTCAAGGTCGAGGGTAGAATGAAGCCGCCCGAATACGTTGCGGGCGTTATCTCGATCTGGCGCCGTCTGCTTGACGAGAGCAGAGGGGCAAACGCCGAGGAAATGCGCCGCCTTGCCGAGATATTCTCGCGCCAGGGCTTTACAGACGGCTACTATGTTGGTAATATAGGAAAAAATATGCTCGGAATCCGCACCGAGGGCGACAAGGCGCGCTCGGCATCGCAGAAGACGCGCATTGATTACAAAAACGAGCGCGAGCCGATCCCCGCTTACGAAAGAAGTGCTCGGGCAGCCGATTACAAGCCTCAACGGGCATCCGGCAAGCGCGGAAAGCCCGTTGTCAACACCGCGGTCTTCCACAGCGCCGCGCAGTATACGGCTAAAGCGGCAAAATTCTTTGAAATTGCTTATCTTCCTCTCGAGGAATTCCCCAAGGCACGCGGCGCGCGCGGAGTGATCCTTCCACCCGTCATTTTCGACAGCGAAATGCCAAAGGTACGCCGTCAGCTTGAGGAAGCAAAACGGCTCGGCGCGACGGATTGCCTCGTCGGCAATCTCGGTCACATTTCTCTCGCGCGTGAGTTTGGCTTAAAACTCCACGGCGATCTTCGACTCAATATTACCAACAACGAAACGACAGCGGCTCTCGAATCGCTCGGATTTGAGGATGTCATCCTTTCACCCGAGCTGACTTTGCCGAGAATTCGCGATATTTCGGGTTGTACCTCGGTGGTCGTTTACGGCAGATTGCCCCTGATGGTGACCGAAAAATGCGTTGGCAAAGAGATCGGCGGATGCTCGGTCTGTGAGCGCGGACAAGCAAAGCTAGTTGACAGAATGGGGATTTCGTTTCCCGTGCTGAAGATCGCAGATCACCGCTCGCTGATCGTAAACTCGCTCCCGACATATATTCTCGACCGCCCGCGCGATCTTACGGAGGGCTTTATCACGAGAAGGCATTATATCTTCACCGTGGAATCCCCGCGCGAGGTTGATGCGATACTGAGCTGTGCGCAGACGGGCTCGCCCATTCCGGGTGGAAAATGCCGCCGTTTGCCGCAAAATCAGCCGCCGAAGAAAGGAAAATAATATGAGAAACGTTAAAAACATAACCGCCGGCGTGGCGATCCTTCTCTGCATTTTCATTTGCATATATCTTTTGACGCTGTATCTGAAATTCACGCCCGATGAGCCGAAGCTGCTTGAGGACGGTACTTACGAGGAGATCGACGGCAAGATCAAGCAATTTATTGATTCGGACGTCAACATAAAAGAGCATCTCTTCCTCGTTTTCCTGCTCGCGATTTCAGCCGCCGTGGGATTTTTGCTCCCAAAGCTTCCCGCATTCGGTATGGTAACCTCTGCACTTGCGCTTTCATATGCGCTGACGATGCTCCGATTTGATGCCTTGCCGAAATTCCCGATGTCGGTCATCTCGCTCTGCCTCGTTCACGCGGCGGGTGCGATCTTCTTCGCGGCAACGTCGGAAAGAGGAAAGAAGTCCTTCCTCGGACTAAACAGCGCCGTATCGGGCGGTCTGATCTGCAATATTGCCGCAATCGGAATTTGCGCGTACATCTGCCCCATTCTTCAAAGATTTGCCGAGATTGAGGAAAAAATTGCTATTCTGAAGGAAAACAATATCATTCTGAGCACAAGGATCGCCGCGATCCCCGACGTTGCTGATATGGTCTGGCGTGCATTTGAGATGCACGGCACGGACAAGGCGCGCGAGGCTCTCACCTCGATCCTCAGACAGTCCGAGAGCAAGGGTGTTGAAGCCGCCTTCTCGGGAACGTATCTTGCCGAGGAATTGCCGGTTTATATTCGCCTTGCGATCCTTCTTTTCGGAATTGTGATCCTTTCGCTCGTGTTCCGCCGCCGCGCCTTTGTCGGTGCGCTGTTGTCTGCCATTCCGCCGATCTACGTTTTCGGCAATATGATGTACGATAAGATCTCGACGGCGACTCTCATCCTACTGACACTCACCCTCTTCGGCGCGATCGGCGCATTTGCCGCATATCAGCGCGAGGGAATGCCCGCTCTGGTTGACGAAAATGGTGATGAGATCGAGCTTGAAGACGATGATGATCCAACCCCCGAGGAGATCCCCGCAAGTGACGGCGAGGACGACACAGAAAACGAAAATCTTCCCGATTGGGAATGCGATAAGCTTGATTATTTCTACGAAAAACCCAAATATGAGCCCGAACCCGAACAGATCAGCCCCAAGGAGAGGGACGAATATCTTGATATTCAGCCGTAAAACTGTGTTTTACGGCTGAAGGCGCGTGCTTATCGCCGCCGCCACAATCAGAGATTATGACGGCTCCCCTCGGCACGCGAGCTCGCACGGTTCGCATCAGAGGTGTCTTTTCGGTCGGCAAAGCCGCCGAAAAAACGGATTTTAGTATATTGACGTAATTTTTAATTTGAAATAGAGGATAATAATGATGGAGATCAGAAAGAAGATTCCGAGCACAACTGAAGAAGGCAGAGAATATGATTGCATATTTTTCAAGGTAACATTCAATAATTTCCGCGACGTCAGCTATTCGACCGCGAATGAGGTCCTTGACAGAGAAGAGTGGGACGAGTGCGAATGCGTGCTCTGTCTGCCCGAATCCTACACAGATGACGGCGAGGAAACTCCCTTAATTCTCTCGGTTCACGGCGCGGGAAGCCGCGTTTGCGAGGCGGATAACAAAACGGGCGGCATTGCTTACTGCCGCGAGTGCATCAAGCAGGGCTATGCAGTTCTCGATGTTTGCGGCTCACAGCCTCACGGACTTACCATGGGATGCCCCGAGCACATTTTCGCGCTCCATAAGGCTTATCTTTACGCGACCAAGCATTATAATCTTTCGAAGCGCGTTCTCGTAGCCGGAGCTTCGATGGGCGGACATACCGCAATGAACTTCGCGCACACCTTCCCCGGAATCGTAGTAGCACTCGGACTTATCTATCCGCGCCTCAATATGGACGGCGTTGAAATCGACGGTCATTACTGCATCGGTACTTGGGACAAGACGAAAAAGAGCGAGACCACGGGTTACAGCACTCACGATCGCATCGTTCAGATCTACCGTTTCCCCGAGGACGAGTGGTTCGCGCCGAACACGATCGGCTTCAACCCCTACCTCACCCGCTCCTACATAGGCGCGGACGGCAAGCGCGTGGTCATCCCGCCCTGCCCGATCAAGGTTTGGCAGGGAACTGCCGACGTAACCGTAGATCCCGTTATGGTCACCGAATTTGTAGAATCCGTGCGTCGCTCGGGCAGCTACATCGAGTTCCACCTGATGGACGGCGTCGGACATAAGATCAACGACGTTATGCGAACCGAGATCGCGATGTGGTTTAATAGATTCATATAATATGTAAGAAACACGGCAGAACCGTTAGGTTCTGCCGTGTTTCCATTATATATTCGCCTCGATCATATCTGCGAGCTTTTTCAGTCTTTCGTGCAGTCTTACCATATAGTCTGCGTATGAAAGCGAAGCGTAGGAGCGCATAACGCCGCCTTCGATTACGAAGAGCTCGGGGTTCTTTGCAATGGGGAGTGCATCGACCATTGCGCCTATCTCCTCGTCGCTCATATCCGCGATCTTCTTTTCCGAGCCGTATGAGGTCTCGGCGCAGATGCGGGTGCGTGCGAACTCGGTCTTTGCAAGCTGTCGCGCGTCGCGTTCCCAATCGATATTGCCGTCAAAGGGCATCAGGTGCAGATCGTGCGCGGCGTCGTTATCGTCGATGTGAAGTGCCGCGAGTCTGTGCCCGAATTCGCCGAGAAGATCGAAATCGTGCGCGAATGCGTTGCGGTGGCCGCTGTCGTAAGTGAAGCGGACCGCGGGATGATCCTTGAGCTTTTCCATGGTTGCGTAGAGGTGTTCGATGAACACGGAGTTTTCAAGGCAGAGGAGGAAGCCGTTTTCAAGCGCGCAATCTGCCATTTTGGTCAGGCGCGAAATGCCGTATTCGCTGACCTCGCCGGGATCCTTGTGTCCCCAGGTGATGTGGGCGATACCTTTTTTGATGCCGGCATCTGCCGCCATCTTGATCTCGCGGCAGTAGCGCGCGCAGACCTTGTCGCCAAGCTCGCCTTCGAACCATATCTCGGTGGTCTTGCCGCCGGTCAAGTGGATGTTGTCGATGTCGAGACCGTACTTCTTGCAAAGCTCGACTTGATATTCAAGGCTTCCGTCCGAAAGCGCGCCCATTCCGATGGCTACGAAATCAAAGCCTGCGTTTTTGATGGCAATGATCTTTTCTTCAATGTTCCCGCCGCCGTGGACGTATGTACCAATCTGGATCATTAGATGCAACCTCCGTTTGTGATCTTGATGAGGGTGTTGGGCTTCATAGTGATCTCAATCGCTGTGCCTGCAAATGCCGCAATTTTCTCGCCGTCGCGATCCTCGTCGATTGAGTAAATGACATAGCTGTCAGACGTGCCGAGGTTGAGGACAAAGGTCTTTTCCTTGGCTTCGGGGTCACAGGTGTAATAGGAGATAACAGCTGCATTTTCCTCGCCGTTGGTTGCCGCGAGGACATAAAGGTCGGTGTCATCGCACTCGACAGCTGTCTGTGTGCCGAGCTGATAGAGGGTGGAGTAGAATTCGAATGCGTAATAGCCCTTGAGGGGGAGCATGAAGTGACTGTCCCAAAGACCGTTGTATTCCTTGTCGGGACGAGCATCGTAGTACATCATCATATCGAGATAGGGGCTGTTCTGACCCACCGCCATAAATGCGAAGTCATAAGCCGCGCCCTTGAGTCCCTTAATGACGCGCACGCTGTCGATGAACTGCGTGGTCCAGTTTTCTATGTAGTTCCACTCATTGAGGTGCTTTTCAACGTGACCGTAGCCGAATTCCTCAAGCAGATCGGCGACCTTCTTTGCGCGGTCGAGCATCTTTTCGGCGCTTGTGGTGTAGATGTGCCAGGAGAAGAAGTCGAGCTCTGCGCGCTCACCCTCAACCATCTTTTCAAGGAATGCGCGCGCCCAAGGGAGATTGTTTGCAAGCGCGGGGCCGCCGAGCTTGATCTCGGGGAAACGCTTGCGGAGGTAGAGGAACGCGATCTTGAAGAATTCAAAGAATTCCTCGGGCGTGCCGCTCCAGCATCTCTTGTTGAGAGTTTCGTTTACGTCAAGGTCAGCCTCGTTCCAGATCTCCCAATATTTGATGGGGTAATGGAAACCGTTTGCCCAACCCTCTGTGTAGTGCATAATGATATGCTCGCAGATCTTTGCCCATTTGAGGGGATCCTTTGGCTTGATCGAGCCGTATTTGCCGGGCAAATGCTCGATCGATGTGCCGAGTCGGTAATAAATTTCGCAATCCGCATCAAAGCAGGTTGTTACGTATTGGTCGGTGTTGCGGAAATCGTAAGCGGTGGGATCGTCGGGATCGCGCGAGAAATCGGCAAAGATGCAATGGACGTCCATTACGTGCTGTGAGCCGTAGATCTCGGAGAGGGATGCATCGTGTGTGCGCGCATAGGGAATTTTGAGTGCCTTGAAGGTGTCAAAATTGCCGCGGCACTGGGTTCTCATTGGGCGCACGGGTGCGTTGTTGACGGCGTGCATCGGCTTCATTTTGCCGATAGTTTCGGAGAATTTGACGTTGAGATTCATTTTTATCACCTGTCCAATTTATAATTTACATATTCAAAATGTTCAAATCCGTGGCGGCGGTAAAGTGCCGCTGCGCGTTCGTTTTCGGGCTCGGTTTCAAGGCGGTAGCGCTTTGCGGGAATGCTTTCCTTGACGAATTCAAGGAACTCCGATCCGAATCCCTTGCCGCGATGTTCTTTTTTGATGTATATTTCCTCGATCCAAACGACTCTGCCGCCCGCCTCCTGAGAGTGAGTGTAGGCAAGGGTGCCGTAGCCGAGGATTTTTCCGTTCTCCTCAAATATGAAAGCATCGCCATAAGGCGTGCCCGCGAGGAAAAGATCGAAGGATGAGGTTATATTTTCTTCGGGAATGTTCTCAAGCACCGCCGGCGAGGAATAAAAATCCCGAGCCATTTCGGTGTAGATATGTTCGTCTTCTTTTGTGATTTTTCTGATTGTCATTTCAGCAAATTCTGTTATGCGTATTGCCCGCGCAAAATTCGGTTATGTTTTCTGCCATTTTTCGGACACAGCGGTTTCGGGCTTCGGATGAACCCCACGCCATGTGGGGCGTCAGGCAGACGTTCGGGCGGTCGAGGAGGGCGGTGAAGGGATGATCCTCACGGAAGGGTTCGGTTGAGTAGACGTCGCACCCGAGGGCGCCGATCTTGCCCGAAAGGACTCCGTCGGCGATCGCTTGCTCGTCGCAAACTGCACCGCGTGCGGTGTTGAGGATGACGACGCCGTCCTTCATCGAGGCAATGCGCTCGCGCGAGATCATACCGCGAGTCCCGTCATTGAGCGGAACGTGGAGCGAGATGATGTCGCACTCGCGGCAGAGGCGGTCGATGTCGGCAGCTTCGTATCGCGTTTCGTGCTGCCGGCGGCAAAGAAGCACGCGGCAGCCGAGTGCGGTGGCGATCTCGGCAACCTTTGAGCCAATTCCGCCGCCACCGACAACGCCCCAAGTCATGCCTGCGATCTCGTGATAGACGGGCTCGAGGCGGTTTGCGCTTGACGAGCGTGAATATTCACCCGAATGGACGAAATTACGGAACTCGTCGAGGTGCGTGACGAGCGAGAGTGCCATCGCGACGGAAAGCTGCGCGACATTGTCAGTCGAGTATCCCGGCACGTTGCAGACGGCGATGCCATTTGCACGGCAGAATTCGATGTCAATATTGTCGTATCCCGTTGCCGCAACGCAAATGAGCTTTAAGTTTTTTGCGTTTGCAAGGTTTTCCGCATTGAGCTTTACCTTGTTGAGCACGGCAACGTCGGCATCCGCGAGCCTTCCGGCAACCTCATCGGGTGCGGAAAATTTGTGTTCGATGACATCGCCCAGAGCGCGGATGGGCTCAAGGTTTATATCGGCACCAAGGGTGCCCGAGTCGAGTATAACTATCTTCATTTTAAGCCTCTTGGTTCATTCCCCCACCAAATGTGACGGTGTTTTTGATCTCAACGGTGAGAGTTTGACCGCTGACCTTTGCACTTATTGTGAGGTTGTATTCATATTTCTTGATCTCGCCGTCTTCAAAATCTATTCCGATTGTTGCGTTTGCCTTGAAACCGCTTGCACCGAGAGCCGAAAGCGATTCCTCAAATGCGCTGTAATCGGGGTTGGCGATGGTCAGAAGATGGGTGTAGCCATCCTTGCGGAGCTCGATGTTCGATATCTGCGCGTTCGAAAGTCCGGCGGGGTCATAAAGGCGGGAGATATACGCGCGCGCCTCCGAGTCGGACATTTCCTGCGTGACGGTGCTGATGCCCTTGCCTTCCATTTTGAAGGTTCCGTTTGCGTATTTTATCACAGCATCGTAAGAGCCCGAAACGCTTTTCGGATTGACCTGCGCGTCGATGGTGAAGGTATATTTGCCGCCTTCGGTTTTGAAGCTGACGGCATCGATCTCGCGGTTGTACTGCGTTGTGCCCATAACCTCAACTCTTTGCTCGCTGTCTGCGGTAAATGCCCCCGCTTCATCGGTGAATTTTTCACCCATCAACTTTCTGATCTTCTGCAGATCGGCAAGTCCTTCGACCTCGGTATAGGCGGAAAGATCGATTTCGGGCGCTTTGGCTGTTCCGATGTTGTCAAAATCGATCTCGGTCTTCGCCTCGGGCTCGGGGTAATTGCCCGAAGTTTTCTCAAAAACTATCTCATATTCCCAATCGGTGGGAAGAAATTCCGCATCGGCATCGACGGTGAATATGATGTCTTTGACCTTCCAGCCGTCGAGGATGAGAACAGTCGGGTCAAAGGCGTAGTCGATCAGCGCGAGAACGTTTTCCTCGGAGTAGCCCGAGAAGGAAGCCGACCAGGTGCCGTCCTCGTTTTTGATGCAGTCCTTGACTGTCGCGCTCTTGTGGAGAGCTTCAAGCTCCTCGTCGCTGTAACCGACGAGAAAGTCCTTGTGAGCCTTGAAATCCTCGACCGAGATCGAAGACACGAGAGCGTTCTTCGCGCCGTCACGCTCGGTCATTTCGTAAAGCTTGCCATCCCGAAAGCCTGTTACGGAGTTTGTCTTTTGTTTGACCTCGCCCGCGGTGATCACGGATTTCAATTCCGAATGGTAGGAGGGTGAGCTTGATTTATAGTCGATATAAGTTGTGTCGCTTTCAATCTCCGCATCAAGCGAAAGACCGTAAAGCGAGCCCTCGATCTTCATATCCATTCCGACGCTGTAAGCATCGGCGGGGTCTGCGTTTACTATATCAAAGAAGGCATCGGCACGCTCCGCACCCTCAAGCTTCATAAGATCAATTTTGTCCGAGCAGGACGCAAGCGGGCAGAGAAGAGCGATGCAAAGAATGATGGCAAATAATCTTTTTTTCATTTGTTCTGTCCTTTCTTATTCAAAAATTCTTGTGTTGACTTGTACTATCCTCACTTTATAATTATAGTATTCCGCGTTTATCGTGAGATAATAGCGGTATTCCGATATTTCTCCGTCATTAAGCGTGAGAACGATTCTGGCGGAGGTGTCTATCGCATCAAGCGGATATCCGCCGATATAAGAATAATATTTATCTATCGAAGGGCTTTCGATGTAAAGCGTGTATTGGTTCGGGTTCTTTTCGTCAGTTTCAAAGCTCGAGACGGGCGCGCCCGCAAGATTTCCGGGGTCGATCAGCGTTAGTAAAAAAATTTGTGCTTCGTATTCGTTCATTTCTGTCTTGTCAAGAAATGTTTCGGTGTTTTCATATTCTAATGTTGAGGAAAGCACATCGTCGCGGTACCAATAATGATAGGTAACTTCGGGTGAGTTGGAATTTACTACAGTATAATCAAAAGTAAAACCGCTCTCTGTGGTCGAAAAAGCAAGATCATAATCGGCTTTGAAGATGGATGCACCCATTCCGCTTTGAGTCACTGTGACAGTATCGTTTATTGACAGCGCATAGGAATCCGAAGCAAGCTTTTCATTTATCTTATTTTGAAGCTCGCCGAGGAAGCGGAGATCGGAAACCTCTTTGAATTTATAAAAATTGATCTTCGGCAGATCTTCTTTATCTGCTTCGAGCAGCTTGACGGTGGTGGTTGCCGATGCGTTTTTATCAAAAAGGAGGGTGAACTGCATTTCTTTCAGCTCGAGCTTTTTGGTAGCCTCGATTGCAACTATCAGCCCGCCAATCGACGTGTCCTGAAAGCTGAAAACAGCGGGATCAAAATAAGCGGAGGCGAGGATGTTCAGCTCCTCTTCGGGAAAATCGGAGAATCCGACAAACCACGAGCCATCCCTGTTCGCGTTGCAAGTTTGAGTCGCGGCACTTTTGAGCGCGGCGGTTATTTTTTCGTTAATAGCGGTGTTTTTGTTCAGATACGCAAAATAATCCTCCGCCGTGATGTTTGAATACATCGAGGAAGTTGCTGAATTTTGAACGTACATCTTGCCGTCGCGGTATCCGGAACGGGTGCGGACACTTGTGCTGTACGGCTCGGATGAAACATATACAGTCGTGTCTGCCTCGGTTTCAAAATGAACCGTAGGCGTGTCGGTGTTCATATCGAAAAAGTATGAATCGTAAGTGATATTTACGTCTGCTTTGAGCGTATCGATGATACCCGAGAGCTTTGTTTCGCGACGCAAAAGATATGAGGCGCGGTTTACGTTATTGACAGCGTCAAAAATTGCCGCCGCACGGTCTTTTTCATCAAGTTTCATTATCGCCGAGCGATAAGAGCAGGAAGTGAGAGAGGGGATAATCAGAAAGAAAACAAGGCACAGAAGAGTCAAGCGTTTTTTCATAGTCGCACTCCTTTCACTTATTCAGTATAATTATATCATACTTATATTGTCAAGTCAACCGAAAAAGGTTCATTTTTACTCAATAATTAACATATATATTTGTTCAAAAGTACTTGAAGATTTTTGTGTTTTGTTGTATAATATTATTATAAATCGGAAAATTTCCGAAATAACTATGTGAGGTAAAAAATGAAAAAGACACTTTCAATCCTTCTGGCACTCATTATGTCGCTTTCTCTCCTCGGATCGTTCTCCGTTTCCGCGGCTGAGGTTTACGACGGCACAAGCGTATCGGCTTCTCTGTCCGGTGCGGGAACCGAGGCTGATCCCTACCTTATCGCAAACGGTGCGGATCTCGCTTTCTTTGCTGCAAATGCAGTAGCGGGCGCTTCCTACAAGCTCACCGCAGACATCGTCTGGGCAAACGCTCCCACCGCAAACAACTGGACTCCCGTTCCCGCCTTCAGCGGAACATTCGACGGCAACGGCCATACGATCTCGGGTATCTACTGCGTAGGAACTACCAAGGTTGGCTTTTTTGCTACCACCGAGGCTACCGCTGTCATCAAGAATCTTACCATCGGCACCTCCTACTTTGAGGGCGACAGCTCGGTTGCGGGCTTCGTTGCCTTCGTTACTCCCGGCACTCCCGATGCTCCCGCTTACATTACCGTTGAGAACTGCGTAAACTACGCTGATATCGTTGTCAACAAGAAGGACGGTAACTCCGGCGGTCTTATCGGCGAGATCATCACCACCGCAAAGAAGGAAAATCTTGTCGTTGCGAGCGTAAGCAAGTGCGTAAACTACGGCAGCGTTACCAGCAAGACCGGTAACGGCTACATCGGCGGCGTTATCGGACGTCTTTCGGGCGCAGGTACTGTTACCGAGTGCGCTAACTTCGGCACTATCACCGGTTCTTCCGCAATCGTAGGCGGCGTTCTCGGTCAGGTAAGCTACAACGGCGCTAACGATGCAAGATACAACGTACTTATCGAAAACTGCCTCAACGCAGGCGCGGTAAACGGAACTCACGTTTCGGGCGGTATCCTCGCAAGAGCATACGAGCTTGTTACCATCAAGAATTGCGTAAACCTCGGTCAGCTCACCGTTACCAAGGATGACAGCAACAAGGATCGCTTCGGCGCGATCGAGAGTAATACTGTTTCCACCCTCGAAAATAACTACTATCTCGCGGGCAGCGCGGTAAACTCCTCCGTAGCTGATGTCGTACCGCTCGGCAACCGTGCGGGAGCGACCGAAAAGACTGCAGACGAGCTTGTAGCGCTTGCAAGCACTCTTGGCGAGGCTTGGACAGTTGCTGACGGCAAGATCACTCTTGCTATGGTAGCAAACGCAGGTAAGGTTGAATCGGCACAGCCCGAGGTAACTGAGCCCGCTCCCGAAGTAACCGAGCCCGCAGATCCCGTTCCCACAGGTGACTCTGCTCTCATCTTTGCCCTTATCGCTGCTATCTCCGTCCTTGGAGTTGCAACCCTTGCAAAGAGAAGAGAAAACTGATTATAATAAAGAAAAACCCGCGCAAATGCGCGGGTTTTTCTGTGCTTGGTTCGATTATTCAACGATGAGGTACATTACAAGAACGATGATAGCGAAAGCTCCTGCAATGATGGGTGTAAGCTTGTTGAGAAGCTTGTCAAGGCGAGAGTTTCTGTCCTTGCCGAGGAAGGATTCAGCCGCGCCTGCGATAACGCCCATTCCCTGATCCTTAGAGGACTGAAGAAGAACAGCCGCTACAAGGAAAACAGCGAACACGATGAGAATGATACCAAAGGTGATCTCAAGACCTGTCATTGATGCAAACCTCCTTACAGAATTATATTTGCCCATCGGATAAAAAGCAAAAAATGGCGGAGAGAAAGGGATTCGAACCCTTGTGGGCGTGAGCCCAAACGGTTTTCAAGACCGCCTCGTTATGACCACTTCGATATCTCTCCATGCGGGAGAATCCGATACGCAAAAATGCATATTATATAATATCATACATTTTGGGATTTGTCAAGACCTATTTGTTAAATTATTTCGTTATATTGGAAAAATGGGATGTTTTTTGGTTGACAAAGGGTAAAGACTGTGTTATAATATGTAGGCAACTCTGCCAGACGGCCGCGCGGTATTGTGCCGAAAGGTATTACCGTGAGGAAAGTCCGGGCTTCGCAGGGCAGGATAGCTGATAACGTCAGCCGCAGGTGACTGCCGGGAAAGTGCAACAGAAATAAACCGCCCGCGCGAGCGGGTAAGGATGGAAAGGCGAGGTAAGAGCTCACCAGTTCCTATGGTAACATAGGTCCGCTGTAAACCCTATCCGAAGCAACACCGCATGGGAGTCGTTTGCCCGACACATACTCCCGGGTGGCACGGGGGCAACCCCGGAGCTGTATGGCGACATACAGCAAAGACAGATGGTCGTCCACGACAGAACCCGGCTTATAGGCAGAGTTGCTTTTAAGTGAAAAGTGGAAAGTTAAAAGTGAAAAGTTAAGGTGAAATTCCTCGCATTGCGGGGAATTTTTCTTTTTTATGATTTTCTTCGATAAAAATGTAAAATAGGGTTGACATTTCAACTGCTTTGTAGTATAATATCAAAGCTTCCTATTTATGGTATATATAAATAGGAAGAAAACATGCGATTTTTTAAGGTTTTTCGCGGAAAGAAGGTAAAAATGGAAATCTTATTGGCAATCCTCCTCCTTGCAGTTGGCTTTGTTTTCCTTATCAAGGGCGCAGACCTCTTCGTTGACGGTTCGTCGAACGTTGCAAAGCTTCTGGGAGTTCCCTCAATCATCATCGGTCTTACTGTCGTTGCGTTCGGAACAAGTATGCCCGAGGCATCGGTGTCTATCAGCTCGGCTCTCAAGGGTGCAAACGAGCTTGCGGTCAGCAACGTTGTAGGTTCTAACATCTTTAACCTCCTCGTCGTTCTCGGTGCAAGCGCGCTCATCAAGCCAGTTTGCTGTCAGAAGGACTCGGTCAAGAAGGAGATCCCCTTCGCAATCATTTGCACAGTTGCACTTCTCGGTGCTCTCTTCCTCGGCAAGAATGCAGAGGGCTTCACTCTCGGCTGGGTCGCAGGACTTATTCTTCTCGCTCTTTTCGCTTTCTATATGTATTGGCAGATCAGCGCGGCTCTCAAGGCACGCAAGGCGGGTACAATCGAGGCGGAAACTGACGATGGCAAAAAGATCTCCGTTTGGAAGTCGATTCTCTTCATCGTTATTGGTATCGTGGGCATTATTTTTGGCGGTAATATGGTTGTAAACGGCGCTACCACCATTGCCGAAGTTCTCGGTATGGATGAGACCCTGATCGGTATGACCATCGTTGCGGTCGGCACCTCGCTGCCCGAGCTTGTAACCTCGATGGTTGCGGCAAAGAAGGGCGAAAGCGATATCGCGCTCGGCAACGTAATCGGATCGAACATCTTCAACATCATTTTCATCCTCGGCTTTTCCTGCCTCGTTTCCCCCATCACCGTTGGTATGGAGGCGATCATCGACACTGCGTTCTCTATCGTGATCACTCTTGTGGGACTTGTATTTGCCGCAACCAAGCTCAAGTTTGAGCGTTGGGAAGGCGGAGTGTTTGTTGGCACATACGTTGTTTATCTTACTTATATGATACTCCGCGCTTACGGAATGATCTGATAATTGCATAATAACACCGGTAACTTTTTGGGTTGCCGGTGTTTTGTTTATTTTACGGATTGACAAATCTGTCGAAATATTGTATAATATATAGGTTATAAAAATAAGCGACTTCATCGCAGAAAGCAGGTAAAAATGAACATTTTTCTCGCCATTCTTGCGCTCGTCGGCGGTTTCGTGCTCCTTATCAAGGGTGCGGACTGGTTCGTTGAAGGATCATCGAGCGTAGCAAAGCTTCTCAAAGTTCCCACCATCATCATCGGTCTGACCGTTGTTGCACTCGGCACCAGCCTCCCCGAGGCGTCGGTTTCGATCAGTTCGGCTCTCAAGGGTGCCAATTCCCTTGCAGTCAGCAACGTAGTAGGTTCCAATATATTCAACACCCTCGTTGTTCTCGGTGCAAGTGCGCTTATGGTTCCCGTAAACGTACAGCCGAACTCCGTTAAGAAGGAGATCCCTTTCTCTATCCTTTGCACCTTCGCGCTCCTCGGCTCGCTCTTCCTTGGCTATAACAAGGCTGTTCCCGCAGGCGACGTAAGTGCGGCTGTTGTGGAAAATACATATACCCTCACCCGTGTAGGCGGTATTGTACTTCTCGCGCTTTTTGCATTCTATATGTACTGGCAGATCAGCTCGGCTCTCAAGGCTCGTAAGAACGGTGAGCTTGAAGAGGAAGAGGACGTTAAGATCATGTCCCCCCTCAAGGCAGCCATCGCGATCGTAGGCGGTGTTGCTTGCATTATCATCGGCGGTAACTTTGTTGTTGACGGTGCATCCGCTATTGCAATGAAGTTCGGTATGAGCGAGACCCTCGTTGGTATGACCATCGTTGCAATCGGCACATCGCTTCCCGAGCTTGTAACCTCTATGGTTGCGGCAAAGAAGGGCGAAAGTGACCTCGCACTCGGCAACGCTATCGGCTCGAACATCTTCAATATCGTATTTATTCTCGGATTCAGCGCACTCATCTCCCCGATGACCGTTGATATTCTTGCAATCATTGATACCGTTGCGGTTATCGCTGTTAGCGCTCTCACCCTTGCTTTTGCGGCAACCGGCAAGAAGATCTCGCGCACCGAGGGCGGAATCATGGTTGTTGCATACATTGCATACTTCGTTTATATGTTCTTGAGATAAAATGGCTTTCAGGCAGGTAAATTTAACCGATTGCAATATGACCGCAGTCGAAGCGGTCGAAGACCGCGCACCGAGCATCCTCCCCGCGGATAAAAAGTGGAAGCTCGTCTGGAACGATGAGTTCGACGGCACGGCACTCGATGAAAGCAAGTGGAACTACCGCCTCAATTTCTGGGGCTACCGCTCTCCCGCTTTTACCACAGAGGGCGTTGAGGTGGAGGGCGGAACGCTGAAGATCAATCTTCTTCGCAAGGGTGACGATTTCTGCTCTGCACATCTGCAGACGGGCGGACTTACCTTTGATAATCCTCGCGACGAAACCTCGAAAAACTTCTGGTCCTTCGGCAAAAAGGATCCCGCGAAGTTTATGCACAAGTACGGCTATTACGAGATCAGATGCCGCCTTCCCAAGTGCGACGGCTGGCACGCCGCGTTCTGGCTTCAGGCTCCCGGTATAGGCTCGCATCCCGACCCCGAGGTTGCGGGTGTTGAGTGCGATATTATGGAGAATTACCGTCAGTACAAGTACGGCACCATGATCTGCGGCAACGGCTGGGGCGGCTACGGCGCGGAAAGCGAGTGGGCGGGCCATTTCGAGTTTCCTCTTGAGGAAACCGAGGACGGCTGGCATCGCTATGCCGTTGATTGGACGCCCGAGGGCTATACCTTCTATGCCGACGGCAAGCTCGTCGGACGTCAGATGGCACCCGAGTGCCCCGTTTCGCGCGTTGAGCAATTCATCCTCGTTTCAACCGAATGCCACGGCTACAACCGCGTGTTCAAAAAGAGCGGAGAAGCCGGCGAGGCGACCGACAAAGGCTGTTGTGCGGGCGATCCCGTCCCCGAGCTCTTTGAAGCAACCCTCCCCGATTACTTCGAGGTCGATTACGTAAGAGTTTTTGATTCGATATAAATGACCAATTGTAAAACTGCGTTTTACAATTGAAGGCGCGCGCTTATCGCCGCTTGCCAAAATCTGCGATTTTGACAGCTCCCCTCGGCGCGCGGACTCGCTTTGCTCGTCTGGACGGTGTTTTTTCGGCGGCAAAGCCACCGGAAAAACGATTATTATTATAAAAATGGCTGTATCACCCGGTATTTAGTGATACAGCCATTTTTTATTTGTAAATCCTTCTTCCGATCTCGTCGAGATAGGCAATAAGATCGTGCGGGTCGTTGGCGGTGATGTTGGTGAATTCGAACTTCATGCATCGCTCTGCAGCCTCGCGGGAGTCTGCGTGGTAAGCCCAAGCCTGAATGCCGCGCTCGTCGAGCATTTTTACGAGCTCCTCGATCTCCTCGTCCGACATACTCATCGGCACGCCCATACCGTACATACGGTCGAGCACTCGGGGGTCATAGTGCTTCATCTTGACGGGCGGCTGACCCTGCGTTTTTACGTGCGGATAGTGATCCTGAACGTAAAGAAGTGTCTGCGCGTCGAAGCTTGCGATCACGGAACGCTCAAGCAGACCGTATTTTTCAAGCAGCTCAATGGCAACGTCAGCAACATGTGGACGCTGTTCCTTGATCTCAACGTTGAGAACCATATGCGCGGGCGCTTCATCCCGGATGCACTCAAGGGCCTCTTCAAAGGTGGGCACACGCTCACCGGGAAATCCGAATTTCACGCCGGCATCGAGAGCCTTGACCTCTGCGAGTGTCTTGAACCAGACAGAACCCGTGCCGTCTGTGGTGCGGTCGACCATGCTGTCGTGCATAACGATCATAACGTCGTCGCGCGTGAGCTGAATGTCAAATTCAAGCACGTCAACGCCAAGGCGAAACGCCTCGCGGAAGGATATAAGGGTGTTTTCGGGCATATATTTCTGACAGCCGCGGTGTCCCGTTACACCGAGCTTTTCTTTGTTCTGATCCCACATAGTGAAGTCCTCCTTGTGGTGGTATTGAGATAATTATAGCATAAATTGATGGGAAAGTAAATAGATGCAAAAGTTGAAATGCAAAATAATTTAAATCATTCTTAAAGGCAGAAAGATATGTTCGCACTTACAAAGCAGGGGTGAAGGGGGCGGCAGCCCCCTTCAAGAAGAACGATGTCATCCTGAGGGCACGTCCGCAGACGTGTGGTGCCCGAAGGATCTCGTGACGCGCAAATTGTTCTTTGCGCGTCGCGGTGCTGGCGAAGTGGTCTGCACTGCATCAAAAAAACTAAATATATATGAAAATGTAAAATCACTGTGTAGTTTCAAAATTACACAGTGATTTCATTTGTGTTGACTTTTGATTGTGCGAACAAAGTGCTTTGACTTGGGTCTTACGGCAATTCACAGCAGATTCCCTCGTTATGGCACCGCGCTGCCCGAGGAACAACTCGGTCATCACGAGATCCTTCGGGCGCAAGCGGTCTGCGGACGCGCCCTCAGGATGACATCGTTTTTTCTTTTGCAGGGGGCTTCGCCCCCTGCACCCCCTATTAGCGAGTGCGAACAAAGTGCGTTGGAAACGAGCTGTTAAACTATAAGATAAACAAAAACTCAAAAGAATCAAAATTATCCTGCAAGCAAACACCAATTCCGAAATCGTATTTCAAAATTTCATCGTGATTGCCGCGATATATTTCTTTTGAATTATCCGAGGTTTCACAACAGTAGAGAATGTAATCTGCTTTATTATTATAATCGGGCTGTAAAAAGTAATTATTGCCGTTCAAGCGGAATTCAATTTCTCTGCCTTGTGAGAGGTATGCGATAAAAACTTGAATGTTCATCATATTTTGTCGTGTGCGATCCCCGAATTGATGAATCCAACCTGCTTGAAGTCCTTCGGGTTATGGCGGACTATGTAGTCGATGTAGGAATCGATCAGCTCGGCGGTGAGAATGTAACCGTCGGGGGTCATATGACCGTGGAGATAAAAGCGGTCGCGGAATTCAGGGGAGTAGAGCGGGCCGTATTTATAAAGGTCGATTACGTAAGAATTATCAAAAATTTCGGTAAGCTTATAGAGCAGATCGATCATCTGCGCTGTTGTTTCGACACCCTCGCGGCGGCTTTCGCGCGGGAAGGTAACAAAGAAGAATTTTGCCTCGGGGCTGATCTCCTTGTAGCGGCTGATGATGGCGCCGTAGAAGCCCGCGAAGGTTTCTGTGTTGTTATTTCGCCAATCGTTTACGTCAATGTCCTCGATCGTTCCGACGGGCATATGCTTGTTGTAGATGTCGTTGACTCCGAGGGCAATGACGTAAGCCTGCGCCGCAAGCTCGGGGTTCCAGAAGCCGCGCGATTCGGCAAAGCTTTCGATATACTGCTTGCCCGTCATACCGCCCTTCGAAAAATTGTAGGCTTTCAGACCGTTCTTGCGCGCGATGTACTGTCCCCACGAGTATTCATAGAGATCGTGGTAGTGCGCCTTGCCCTCCTCGTCGCGGGTCTCAAACTCACCCGAGGAAAGGCTGTCGCCAATGAAGGCGATGGTGCGGAAGATGCTTGTGCGGCTGTAAGCGCCGACAAGACGGTCAAGCGGCTGTTCGTTTTCGGGGTAAAGAAGCTTGTTCCAATCCATAATTTTTCTCCTTACTGCGGATTTATAAGACCGCTCAGCAACCATTTTCCGTTTTTCAACTCAAGGATGACGATACAGCAGTTTGAGCAGACGAAATTGGTTGTATTAACGTTTGCGGAAAAAAGTATTGAGAGTGTTGTGCGAAGGAAGCCTGCGTGGGTAAATGCGGCAACGGTATCGTAGTCGAGCGTCTTTACTTTGTCGAGAAATTCCGTGGCGCGGGCGCGGAACTCAGCGTTGCTCTCACCGCCGAACGCAGTGAAGCCATCAACAGTCAGCTTTCTTTCCTCGGAATCGGCGGGCAGAAATGGCTTGTGAGCGAGAGAGCCGAGGTTTATCTCGCGCAAAAGCGGTGATGTTTCGTAAACGCAACCGGGGATAGCGGTCTCTGCGGTCTTCATTGCACGGATGAGGTCGCTTGAAAAGATCTTGTCGAATTTGATCCCTTCAAGAGTCGGGCGGATGCCTTCGGCATCCCGCACGCCCTTGGGCGTGAGATTTACCTGTGACCAACCTGTGTAATGACCGGCGAGATTGGTCTCGCTTTCACCGTGTCTTATGAGATAAAGCTTCATTTTTTCTTGTATCCTTTGTAGAGATGAACGATGTTGAGGTCCTCTTCCATATCAAGACCGTGCGAGCCGTTGTCGCCGTCGATCTCGTGGCAGCCGTGGTCCATTGCAAAGCCGACAAGCGTGTTGTGATGGCTCATGTGACGCTCGACAAGCTCGCAGAACTCGCCGAAAGCGTGATCGTTGGAGCGAAGCTCGCAAAGTGCTTCGAGCCCCTCGGGGCCTTTTTTGTGCATCACAGAGTCATAGTTGCCATTGTAGATGACGATAAGATCGTGCTCGTCCTTCATGATCAGCTCGGCAGCCTTCGCGTTGACGGCGTCAACACCGCCGTTTGGGAAGAGGAAGTAATCCATTTCGCGCTCAAGGAAGATGTTGCTCAGGCTCGATTTGCCGTAGGATACGATCGCGCATTTTTTGCCCGCGCGGATTGCTGCGTCGAAGAGGGAATCAATCTTGATGACGGGCTTTTCGTATTTGCGAATGCCGTGAACGGCGGGCTGTGCGCCCGTATACATCGTGCCGAAGCAAACGGGAGTGACCGAGGGCATAACCGAGCAGAGAGGAATCTCAATATCGGTACGGCTTTTTGCGCTTTTTACGAGCTGGGGATATTTTTCATATATCCACTCTGCAATCGCGTCGGGGTTATACATTATAACGCGGTCGACGCGCTCACCGCCGAAAACGGTGTCTATGTATGCGGTAAGATCAGCATTGGCGGGAGCAGCTTCGCTCGGAGCTTCAATGCCAAGCGCGTATGCAAGCGCACCGCATATCGTGTCAAGAGAATTGGGATTATACATTGTTCTTCCTCCTTAAAGTTCCACATCAACGTAAGCCGGCGAGTGGTCGGAGATGGGATAGTAATAGTCGGGCGAATAACGCTCGAAGCGTTTTACCGAGCCTTCCTCCTCACCAATGACGAGGATGTGGTCGATTGCGGTCTTCCAGGGGCGGTCGGCATAGAAGGTCTTAAATCCGTCGGGGAAGCAGTAGTGATATCCGACAGCCTCCTCGGCGTAGTCGGTGGCGATGTCGTGCGCGTGGCGGAAGCCCTTTGCGACAGCCGATTGCACCGCTTTCGACTCGTAACCCGTGTTGAGGTCGCCGACGAGGAATGCGGGGCAGTTGTATTTTGCGCGGAAGCGCTCGAGAGCGGCGGTAAGCAGGTCGATCTGATACTCGCGCGCCTCGTCGGAGTGGGGAAGACAAGTCTTGGGGTAGGGCTCAGCCTCGTCAGGCTTGGGTGAGCGCTTCCACCAAAGGTGAGTGGTGGCAAAAATGAAGAGCTTGCCGTCATCCTTCGTGCGGAAAACGCCGATGTTGTAAGCCTTCGAGCGGGAATCGTTGAATTTGCCCTCAAATCCCTCAATGTATTCGGGATAGGTGAGAAATTCCGAATCGACGAGCTCGAGCTTGTCGGTGCGGTAGAGAATGGGCGTGAATCTGCCCCAGATAAGGGTGTATCCGGGCATTCCCTCCTTGACAAGATCAGCCATAAGAGCGCTTGATTCCTGACAGCCGATGACGTCGGGCTGAGTTTCTTGCCACACGCGCAAAAGTCCGCCCACGCGCGCCTCGGCAGAGCAGTCGAATCCCTTCTCCTCCCAATCGGGGGAGTTTTTATCTCTGTTCCAGATGTTGTGAGTCATAAGTCGGATGGTTGACATTTTATTAAACCTCCAAAGTTTCTTTGAGATAATTATAGCACAAAATGGGGTGGATTGCAAGGAAATAAAGAAAATAAGGAGCCGTAAAGACTCCTTATTGTTAATTCAACTTTTTGCCGCACGCCCTGATATACGGCTTGAGATTTACAAGCAATTCATCCTCGGTCTCGGATGCGGGTGAGTCGCTCCAAAGGCAGTAGCCGCCGCCGAGGACGCGTTCGTCGGGCGCGGGGAGATTGTTTTCGGGATTCTCGGGATCAAAATAGTATGCATTCCAATCTCGCTCGAGAATTTCGGGCGTAGTGCCGTATTTCGCGCCACCGAAGCCGACGACGTAATAAACGCAGGGGCTGATGAAATTGTAGACCTTGTGCCCGCGGTCGAGGTAGGTATAGACGTTATTTTTGCCGCCGTTAGACTTGACCGACCAATACTGAATGTCGATCGATTTGTCAAGCTCGGTCACACCCTTCCATCCCGTGTCATAGTCGCGGTAGACGTCGTCGTTCCACATAAGGATCTTCTCATAGCCTATCGAGCGCATCAGCGCGGCAATGTCGTTCATATAGAGGATGAAGGCATCGTAAGCCACGGCATTTTCGTTGCCCGTCAGCTTTTTGGCGTGGGCGTCCCAATGGTCGAGATTCTGCCATTTTGAGAGGGTTGAGTCGATGGTTTCGCCAAAGCCGAGAAGCTCGTCGCCGCCGATGTCGAATTTTCGGCAGCCGAGAGAGTAGAAGAATTTGCCGTACTCTGTGTAAAGATTACGGGCAAACTCGACCGCCTCGGGGTTCGAGATGTCGATTCCGCGTGAATACGTGTACTGCGCGGGCTCTTTTTTGATGCTCGAGCCCTGAACGATCGACTTTTTGCCGTTTTTGTGGAAATAGTTCGAAATGTCGGAACCCGTCTGCGCGTTATACTTTTTAACGGCGTAGTTCATGTGTCCGGGCGAGTCGAAGGAGGGGATCACTTCGATGCCCTCGCTCTGCGCAAAGAGGACGATATCAGCCATTTCGTCCTGCGTGATGAATTTCGAATCGTTTTCAGCCTCACCGTTTGCCGCGCCGTAAACGCAAAGCGAGTGATCGCCGCCCGCAAGCCAGGGGTAGGTTTTCGATTCAAGACGGTGCCCCATATCCTCGCCAAAATGAATGCTGATCGCGTTGAAGCCCGCATTCTTGATCGCAAGAATGAGCTTCTTTATCCACGCGGGAGTGTAATATTTTCGCGCACAGTCAAGCATAAAAATGCGCTCATTTACCTTATAATTCATATTTTTCTCCCGATCAATCGAAAAATTTGTGAAAAACGGGCCAAGCGAGATCGGCATAGAAGCGGTGTCCCTCGGGTCCCTCGATCCATTCATAGCCGTCGGGTGTGCCTGCCGCGCGGTAATATTTACCCGCGATATCGATGCATTCCGCAACGCCGTCGTGCGGGAAGATGCGGTCCTCGGCACCGCTGACGGCGATCAGTTTTCTTGGCGCGATCAGTCCGCAAAGGTCGCCCATATCGAAGTCGAGGGCGATATTTGGAATATAGTTGCAAACGCAATGCTTCATCGCGCCGATCGAATCCTTGTATGTGCAAAGCGCGCAGGATGGCATGGATACCTTGATGCGCTCGTCGATGGCAGAGGCGTATATCGTTGCCGTGCCGCCGCCCGAGTTGCCCATACACGCGATCTTATCGGCATCGATAAATGAGAAATTCGCACTCAGCACGTCGATCGCGCGGCTGATGTCAAAGACGCGCTCGCCGATGAGAGTCCTGCCGTAAAGAAGCGCCGACATTGCGGGAACGTGGCAACCGGGGCCCTTTTCATCGCCGCCGCATTCGCCGAAGCCGCGCTGTTCGATCGCGAGAGCGCAGTAGCCTTCGCGAATTATCTGAACGGCAAAATCGCGGTCGCCGCCCGAAATGCTCTTTTCGTCACCGGGATAGATCGTTCTTCCGAGCGAAATGTGAAATCCCTTTGAATGACCTTGCAGACAAATTACCGCGGGGATCTTGCCCTCCTTGCCCTTTGGTACCCAAAGAACGCAGGGGACGAAGTATCCTTCCTCGCTTTGAAAGGTGAATCGGTACTCGGTAAAGGTGTCAAAGTCTTTTTCGTGCTCGATGTTGAAGAGATCTTCCTTTGCGGGGGTGATCTTGTCAAGTCCCATAAGCGACGCCAACCGCGCGCGTGCGCCTTTTTGCCATTCGGAAAAATCCGAACAGCCGTCGTATCGCATTGCGGGCGCGATCTCCTTGAGAGCGTTGTGATGTATGATTTGAGGGTTTTGATTGTTCATAATGATTTTTATTGGTTCCTTTTGAAATTATTGTTATTTCTGCATCTAAACAAGATGAAAATTAAACAAGACTTCGGGTCGACTAATTTGTATTTATTTTAAAGCGATTAAAGATATGATCGTTGAACAAATGCTCAAACCCATCATCAGTGAATAAATACAAATAAAAACTGTGGAAAGTATTTTAACGATAGAAGAAACTGCTATTGCTCTGCATAAAATCGACAAATAGATTCCAATTGGCATAAGCAAAGATACCCCTATCATTGAAAGTATAATAAACCATCCTACGATAAAAGCTGCCCCGGGCAATTGAGCCTCCGCCAGCCCGACAGTTGTAATGTCGTATGCAGAGTCTAACATAGTTATACATAGCAAAAGCATCGGTACAAAGTAAATAACGATTATACACAACAAAATAATTGACCATACTTTTTTTCTGCCCATACAATCATCCTCCTAAGTTCAGAATGGTTGGGTTTATTATAACTCTTTCATCAGCAAATATTTCTGATTTCCGCTTGGAATGTCGGGAAGGATGCCGATGACGGAATATCCGTGCTTTTTATAAAATTCGGGGGCTTGCCAGCTCATTGTGTCGAGGTGAACGTGGTGGCAGCCGCGCGATTTGGCTTCCTTTTCGGCGGCGGATAGTAGCTTTGAGCCGATACCCTTTTTGCGGTGATCCTCGCGCACCCAAAGGATGTCAACGTACATCCATCCCCAATAAGTGCCGCCAAGGATGCCGCCGATGAGGTTGCCGTCCGAATCATACTCGACGATATTGAGCGGCGTGTGACCGTCATCGCCGACCATTCCAGCGTTGAACTCAAACAATGACTTTCTGATCTGTTCGGTTTCCTTTTCGGAGGGATTGTAATTCATCGTCATTCTCCCAAAAGCAGAGTGATACTCGATTTATCGCAAACCACGGTGTTGTGCGCGATCTTTGCGGTGGTCTGAAGCGCGTAGTGCCCGCGGTTGTTGGTGTGGCGGACGTAGTGGGGAAATGCGGAGGATGAAACGTCGATGCGGAGCTTTTCGCCCTTTTTGATGACGAAAGCGTGTTCGTCGAAGCTGAAATCCATTTCGATCTCCTCACCGGGGGTGTAATTGGGCGCGAAATTCGAGATCTGATTGATGTCGTCGCGCAAGCCGTAATATCCCTCCTCTTTGACGAGGCTGAGGCGGATATAGAAGCAAGTGTCCTCGCAATCCGAGCGGACGCGTAGGCGAGCCGTCATTTTGCCCTTGACAAAGGTATCTTCCTCAAATTCGGGAGTGAAGAAGGAGATAACGTCAGGCTGTATCTTCGGCTTATACTGCCACGCGTTGCCGCCGAAATTTGCCGAAAGACCGCCCTTGAATTTTGCGGGGGCATAGGGGTTGTATGTATATGTCTTTTCACCCTCGCCAAGCGTGAAGGAGAGCGACTTTTGGGGTGTAGCGAAATCATCGGTGCACCATTTGTTGCCGAATAGCTTGTAATACGTGACTTTACCGCGTTCGATGGGCGCCTCATACTTGCCACGGACCGAGTCGATCCAGCGGAGATAGATGTCATTCAAGACGGCTTCACCCGAGGGCGCATCATCAAAAACTATCGGCTGATCTCCCTTTTTGTTGTTGCCGTGATCGTAAGGATGAACGAGCATTGCACATTTTGCCTTTGTTTCGGGCGCGATGGCGTTCCACATATCGAAGATGCCGCCCGTGTAGATGTCATAAAATCCCGTGACCACAAGGATCGGAATGTTCGCATTTGTCAGCGCGCCTCGCGAATCCGAGCCGCCCGCGCGAGTGTTCCAAAAATCATCGTTTCGATCGGGGTGGAGAAATATGTCATCAAAACTCGGCACGCTCTCGCCGAAAACAGTCTTTGAAAAGTCGATCAGCGGGAGCATATTGTAGGTTTCCTGCTTGTATGCTTTTTCGCGGATGCTCTTGTGCTTATACATTCCGACGTACCACCCGCCGTGGAGTCCCATTTTGTAAAATCCGTTGCGGTAGTTGCAGTTGTAGCGCTCGGTGTCCTGAACGGCAAGGACAGCGCCCTTGATGTCGCTTGCAAAGGGCGCCGTGACCTGATGGACGGTCGATTTGTAACTGTTGCCGACAAGGTAAAGCTCACCGTTATAGAAGGACTGACGGCGAACCCAATCCTGGAAAAACAGACCGTCCTCTCGTTCGTTTATGTAGGGAATACAGTCGCCCGAGCTCTTTCCGCGTCCTCGGCAATGCTGATAAACGACGGCATAACCGTGCTCGGTCCATTTCTCCACGCTCGCGGCAAAGGCATCGACGATCTCGTCCTCGGCAGAATTTTCAACTGCGTCAACGTAAGGATCACGCCTGATAACGATCGGGAACTTCCCCGACTCCTCGGGAAGACAGATGACGGTGAAAAGCGATGCACCGTTGAATTCGAGGTATTCGTAGTAGTTTTTCATAGTTTTTACTTCAAAATCTCAATAATCGCATCTCCGACCTCGCGGGTGGTTGCGTTTCCGCCGAGGTCGCAGGTGAGGGTCTTGCCCTCGACCATAAGCTGCTCGATGGCGTCGATCAGGCGTGCGCCCCAGGTTTCGTAGCCGAAGAAATCGAGCATCTGGCTTGCCGACCAGATGGAGGCGAGGGGATTTGCGATGCCCTTGCCCGCAATATCGGGAGCAGAGCCGTGGATGGGCTCGAACATCGAGGGGAATTTTCTTTCGGGATTGATATTTGCGCCCGCCGCAAGTCCCATACCGCCCGCGATGGCTGCACCGAGGTCGGTTATGATATCTCCGAAAAGATTGGAGGTGACAACTACTTCAAATCTCTTGGGATCTTTAACGAAGAACATACTTGCCGCGTCGACGAGATATGAGGCGGTCTTTACGTCGGGGTATTCCTTTGCTACCTCTGCGAACACGCTGTCCCAGAATACCATTGAATAGTTCAGCGCGTTGCCCTTGGAGATGCTTGTCAGGGTTTTCTTTTCCTTTCTTGCAAGCTCAAAGGCATAGCGGATGATTCTTTCGGTTCCCTTGCGCGAGAAAACTCCCGTTTGAAGCACAATCTCGTTTTCCTGACCGCGATAGAGCCAATCGCCCGCGCCCGCGTATTCACCCTCGCTGTTTTCACGAATGACTACCATATCGATGTCCTCGCAGGTCGCATCCTTGAGCGGACAGGGAGCTCCGCGGAGGAGCTTGACGGGGCGAAGATTGACGTACTGATCAAATTCGTGGCGGATCTTGAGCAGAAGATCCCAAAGAGAAATGTGATCGGGCACGCCGGGGGTTCCGACCGCGCCGAGATAGATGGCGTCGTACTGCTTCAGCGTTTCAATGGCATCGTCGGGCATCATTTTGCCCGTCTGCAGATAATAATCGCATCCCCAAGGGAAGTGTGTAAATTCAAATTTGAATCCGCCGTCGAGCTCCCCGACGTGCTCAAGCACGCGAACACCCTCGGCAATGACTTCGGGGCCGATTCCGTCACCCGCAATGACAGCAATTTTATAGTTTTTCATAGTAATACTGCCTTTCTGTGTTATTTAGTCCATTTGATTATGTTTTCGAGCATTCTCTCTGCGGCTTCGGGGGAGGAAAATCTGTTGCCGCTCAGGTAAACGCCCGTCGGGTCGACGGTCTTGAAGAACTTTTCAAGCTTGTCCTCAAGCTTTTCGTCGAGTGCCCAAAGGAGGATGAGGTTTTTGCCCTTATCCTGGATCTTTTTATAAATGTCAAACCACTTTTCGTCGCAAAGCGGCTCCTTGCCCGCACCGGGATTCCATTGGATTCCGCTCAGCCCCGGAATGTCGAGGATCATATCGAGGTGCGGAAGCTCGCCCTGACCGTCAAGGTGGTAGACGGGACGCTCAATATAGGATGCCTGATCAACAAGATCGGGAAGCACAAAGTGCTCAAACTGCGTGGGCGAGATCATATAGCAGAAGTCGCATTGCATCGGATACCACGGCTTTTCGGACGGAATGTTCATCCAGGTGATGAAGGGAAGATCTTGCTTGCGGATGAAATCGACCTGCTTTTCGTAGGCAACGCGCCACTCGCGGCGGACTTCCTTGGTGAAATCATATACCTCGTCGGGATAGTCGTAAAGATCGTAGAGCAGATTTTCGGTGCCGCGGAGCGATGCTACGATGTCCATAATGCCGCCAAGGTCGGTGATTGAGAAGCAGACCTCGGGGTCTTTTGCAAAGCGCTCTTGCATTCTTGTTATATGTTGCCACATCTTGCTCTGCTCGTCAAATTTCACGACGGGAGGGTTTTCCCAATCGGTTATGATCTGCGGCTTATCGAACCATACCGTGTTTTTGGCAAGCTGGAATCCGCCGCCAAGGCAGGCGGAAAGGCAGCCGGGACCGAGGTTTGTGAAGTAACCGGGGATGCCTTCTGCTATGTATTCGTAATTCTCGGATCTTGTTTTGAAGGCTTTGTAGTTATATTCCGGATCGAGCCACTGTTCTTCAAGGCTTGCGGGCGCGCGGTAGTTTATCGTTCCCGGCTTTTGGTAGGAAATATTGAGTATTGGGCGTCCCGTGTTTTCACGGTTCCAAAATTTTTCGTATTCCGCAAGAACGGATGCGTATTTCTGTTTGAACATTTTGCTCGCCTCTCTTATTTTAAGGATATAATAAACTCGTTTTTTCCCTTTTTTGAAAGATCGATCTCTGTAACAGTCTTTCCGTCTATCTCAATGTCGTACGTGCCGTAGAAGCCTCTGAACGAGATACAACCGTCTGTGTCGGTGACGGCTTCAGCTTCTGTATGCCATTTTTCCTGCAAAAGCTCCTTTAGCTTGAAATAAGCAGGCTTTTGCGACATATCGAATCGGAGAAGGCCGCCGTAGTAGTAATTTTCACCAAGCGTCATATCGCCCTGTGAGGCGCGGATCTTGTCGGGATCGGGATCCCAAAGGTGGGCGTAGCCGTCAACGAGATTCCAATAAATGATCTGCTCCACGTTCGGGTGCGAGAACCAAACCGAGTAGAGCTTTTCGAGCATTTCAGCCTGAAGCTCCTCGTCCTCGGGATCCCACGAATAGGACGGAATGGTTATTTCCGTGATCTGCAGGGGCTTGCCGAGGCGGGAATACATATCCATATGTGCGTAAAGCAGTCTCGGATTGAGCATCTGCCTTGATTTTTCGTATTCTTCTTCGCGCTTGTTGAAAAGGTGGTACTGCATACCGATCGCATCGATTCGTGCACCCTTGAGGATGGCTGCTTCGGTGTATGCGTAGTATGAGTCCGAAGTACGGCAGTTGTCGCACCAGGCAAATCTGCGCGACTCGTTGATACCAAGCTGATTGTTAGGAAAATATTTTTCTGCAAGACGGAAGCACCATTCGACAAAATCGGGATCGTCGTAGAATTTAGTCTTTCCTTTCGCGTGCTTCATCTCGTTTGTGACCTCAATGGTCGGTATCTTGTCGGCATATCGCTCAGCAATTTCCGAATAACGGCGTTCAAGCTCCGCCTTTACCTCGTCGATCTCTGCATCATAGAGCCAGTTGGGGAAGAAGTGGTCGTATGCAAGCGCGTGCTCACGGGGTTCAATGCCGTGCTTTTGGCAAAACTCGATGCAAAGATCGGGCGCGGGACGTCGGTAGACTTTGGGGCTGTCCTTGGCATAACGCGGCTTTCCGCGCTCGGGCTCGAGGGCATCCCAATAGAAGGGAAGTGTTGCCATATTGAAAACGTCTGCGAAGCATTTTTTATATATATCGTTTTTTTCGGGCGTTTCAAGCTCATCGAGCATAAAAATGTTCGCGCCGAAGCGGAATTCGTGAGATTTCTGGTTGAGCTTTATCTTCGCTCCCGCAACGGGATTGCCGTTTGTGTCAACGATTTGAATTTTGCCGTCGCCCTTGCGGTAGGCTTCGATACCGTGCGATACTTTTTCTTCAACGTAATCTTTCTGTTCGTCAAACAGGTCGAGGATCTTTCTTCTTTCGGTCATTGGTGTTTCCCTCCCTTATTTTTTACATTATACCATAATTCCGCGCACGTTTCAATAAATTGACGAGTTTTTTTCGAAAAAATGAATAATTTATAGAATAAAGTATATTGACTTTGTATTTTAACTATGTTATAATGGACTTAATCTAAAAAAGGAGGACTTCATTGTGAAAAAGTCTATGTTTATCCGCATTCTCTCGCTCGTTATGGCGATGAGTATGCTCTCGGGCGCAATGCTCGTGACTGCTTGTAATGACACCCCCGAAACTCCCGAGACCACTGCTCCCGCAGATACCACGTCTGCCCCCGAAACCACCGCCGCTCCCGAGACCACCGAAGCGCCCCTGGTTCTCACCGAGCAGACGCTGGAACTCAACAAGAACACCAAGGGCATCAAGATCCTCGGCGTTCGTAACCTCGCATCCGACACCGCGATCAACGCTGACTGGAGCGCATCGGGTATCGAATTCACCGCTACCTGCGAGGGCGATATGACCATTGCTGTTGAGACCAGCAATGGCGCCTATTTCCGCGCTTACATCGACGGCGAGCCCTATATGAACGGCGAATCTCCTTACTTCGAGATCACCGGCAAGGGCGAGATCACCCTCAAGGATATCCCGAACGGAACTCACACCATCCGCGTGATCAAGGTCACCGGTTACACCCTTGCATTAGCGGCGTTCACCTCCGTCAAGCTCACGGGTATCATCGCCGAAGAAGCACCCAAGGACAAGGAATTTTACATTGAGTTCGTCGGCGACAGTATCACCTGCGCTTGGGGTACTATCGGCACATTTGACGGTAAGTATACCTCTCAGGATGCGACTCTCGGCTATTCCTACCTCCTCGCAGAGGAGCTTGACGCAGATTATTCCCTCACCGCACTTTCGGGTCAGGGTATCTGCTGCGGCACACCCGGCGTTCCCCTCGGCTACCGCTACGCTTGCTACGGCAAGGACGCAAAGACCGAATATGATTTTGCCCGCAAGGCAAACCTTATCGTAGTCAATATCGGCACCAATGACGAAACCAAGGCAATAAACCAGACTCAGTTCAAAAACGATTTCAAGGCTTGGGTAGAGTATGCCAAGGAAAAGAACGGCGCAGACTGCAAGTTCCTCGCCGTTACCAATATGAAGAACGGCTCCTACCGTACCATCATCGAAAAGGTATTTGAAGAGCTTGGCGGCGAAACGGCAGGCTATTATACCTACAAGGCGGCTCGTTCCCGCAACGCAACAGCTTCCTATCACCCCAGCGTAGAGGAGCATGCTAAATACGTTCCCGAGCTTCTTGACCTTTGCAAGAAGATCATCGCGGCTCCCATTTCCGCTCCCTCTGTAACCGAGCCCGTAGAGCCCGGCGTTGATGTAACAGGTGCGATCGAACTTCCCGCGAACACCGTTGTTGTTGACGACGACTGCGACAAGGACGGCGACGTTATAGTTTTCACCTTCGGCGGCGTTAAATATAAGGCTACCGTTGGTAAGGATGCATTCTACTCGCCCATGGATGCACAGAATGCAGTTACCGCGGGCGGAACAATCTTCTTCTTGCCCGGCTTCTATATGGAGAACTTCCAGGTTCAGAAGGACCTTACCCTTCTCGGCCCCAAGGCGGGCATCAGCCCCAACGTAAAGGGCGCAAATAAGACCGATGATTGGACTCTTAACCCCGAGAGAAGCAAGGACGAGGACGAGGCTATCCTGATGTCCAACCTTGGTCTTGGTGTATGGAATGCTACCGTATATTCCGACTGTCATAAGATCGTTATGGACGGCTTCAAGTTCTCACAGAGCTTCCTCCTCCGTCAGAACACCGGTAATGAGGGCGAAGTCGAGATCGAAATGAATAACATTTTGATCAGCGGCAGCACCATCACCAATAACATCCTCTTCTTCTTCCCCTACTATCCCAACGATGCAACCAACCCCGACCTCTATAAGAGACATCTGAAGATGGAAAACGTCCGTGTTGAAGGCGTGACCGCACAGTATCTTTTCAGAATGGGCTTTGAAACTCTTGAAATTTCGGGTCTTTATATGGATTCGAAGTGCACCAAGGGCGTTGTTGAAAAGTTTGCTACCGCTGCAGGTGTTGGCACTGATAAGTACGTTATCAAGGATAGTATGTTCAGAAACACCAATACCACGATATTCTCCATCAACCTCAGAAACGATCTTGCCGCTCCCAACTGGCGTCTTGATCACTTCGGCGTTGATAAGAAGCAGATCGACATCGAGATCAGCGGATGCGTATTCTACGGCGCGGATCTTCCCTCCGAGCATGCTCCTTGGATCAAGATCAACCGTGACAGCGCCGCGGCTATTGTTCGCATCAAGGATAACGTATTCGTAAGCAATAACACCGGATCGGTCATCGTAACCGACGAGGGCTCTGTCGAGGGTGAATACTTCTTCGCAACGGAGATCAGCGGCAACGAAGTTATCGGATGCGCAGATCCTTATAAGTTCGTTGCAGCGAAGGATGCTGCATTGTTCCTTAACTGATTCGAATACTTAATAACCCCCGCCAAACGCGAGAGCGTTTGGCGGGGGTTATTTATTAAATGGTGGAGAGATATTCATTCAAAGCGCGACAGACGGCTCTGCCCTCCGCGTCGAGCTTTTCTGCGCTGACCTTGTTGTCCTCCGTGCCGAAATAGGTGGTCTCAAGCGAGAATGCGAGGTGGCAGGAGGGGAGGGAGGAGAAGAAGGTTGCTGCCGTCGGTGTTTCGTCGTGATTCCATGAGGTGTTAGGCAGCATATCGTCGCGGACAAAGTATTTCATACCGCCCTCAGCGCAGTATTTTTCAAGCAAAGCGCCGAAACGGTCGAAGAGGGACTTTTTCTCGTCGTATTTGCGAACGACAAAAACATAGTCGTTCTGCTTTCCAAGGTGCCAGGGAGAATGGAAATCAATCGCAAAAAACGCGTTTTCCTGCTTGCCGAGCGACATTATAGCGGCAGTTTCGGGGTATATCGGGGAATCGGTATAATCTCTGTTATGATCGTGCGGCGCACGGTTCTTGCCTTGATCCCCGCAAACAACTCCGTCGTAGTCAACCATCGGAACAACGATCAAGGAGGTGTTTTCTATTGGAGATCTCAGATATTCCTTGATGAATCCCATAAGAACGTAAGTGCCCGTCGACTCGCAGGCGTGGTGGCGGGAGGTGAGGAATATTTTTCTCTCACCGTCGCCGAGGCGGATCATCGGGACCTCGCGCCCTCCGCGAGAGATGCAAAGAACCTCGGGTTTGATGCCGGTCTGCGACAAAAAGGTGTTGAAATTTTTCGTATAATAAACCATATCGTGCGCGAAATACACGATAGATTCGTCGCCTGAGAAGGTATAAGTGAATGAAAACGGCGAGGTTCGCGTTTCGCTCCAACGCCAATTTTCGTAGTCGGTGCTGACCGCCGCGCCGTAGTATCCGATCCATTTTTTATCAAAGACGAAGGTAAGTGTCCGCCCCTCTGCGCCCTCGACGCAAAACGACCAGAAAAACCAGTCGGTCGTGGAATCGCGAAGCTCGTTCCTGAGATAAACGACGGAGTCCTCGATGCGAAGGACGGTGATATTTCCGCCGGGGTAGTTGGAGTGGATTTTCATGGTAGGAGTATCCTCCGGATTTGGGTAATGAAATGGATAATACTTTATTTTTTTAGCTGACCGTATTTTTTTACGATTCTCGCATCTCTCTTGGATTGTAAGGTTCGGTATCGGATGATATTCCACCGATAGAAAAATAAAGATGCAGCACCTACAAGGCAAGAAAGTAAACCGAGGATGATGTGCGGAATCCATTTTATCGGAGCATCGTTATTGTACGTCACGATTTTATTTCTGTCAACGTATATTTCTTCGGCGTATTTTATAAAAGGCAAAATGTCGTTTGTATCATACTTTATAATAGCAACAGTTCCTTTGGTCAGAGTTTCGGAGAGCTCCGATCGGATATAGTCGCCGGTGATGTGATATTTTTTGCCATCTTCCGTGATGATATAGTCATAAGATGCTGCGAATCTTACACCGTGAAAATGATCGAATTTAGAAATGATAACCTCTTTTTCGATGTGTGCTTCATAAGGCGTGGGCGGTATGATGGGAAACAGGAGGATAAATAGTCCGCACAAAATTGTTATGATTCCGAAAATGAGAAAAATGATGAATTCTTTTCTCATCTCTTTTTCGCTTTTTCTGCGCATACTTCCACCGCCTTTCTGAGATTATTATAGCATAAATAAGAAAATATTGCAAGAGGGAGAATGCGCAAGAGTGTACGCCGGAAGCGCAAGGATTCTGAACCTATATTTGCGCGCATAATTGGGTGCGAAAATAATATGTTGCGATAGCGCGCAAAAGATTGGTGTCGCAAGCGACACCAAGAGGTTCATCATCAATGGGACGATGCGAAAAAAGAACGGATGACTGAAGTCATCCGTTCTTTTTTGGCAGCGGCGCAAGGATTCGAACCTAGGAAATGACGGAGTCAGAGTCCGTTGCCTTACCGCTTGGCGACGCCGCTACGCTGCATATTTAGTTCGCACTGTATCGTGCGGTGTATATTATAGCAGAAAATGGAGCGTTTGTCAAGCCTTTTTTGAAATTTTTTGCGAAAAAATCCGAAAAAATCAAAAATTCTCTTTTTGTATGATAAAGTTTGCAAAAAGGCTTTATTTTTTGTGCATTTAGTGCTATAATTATTCCATAATAATTATCTCCCGAAAGAGAGGAAATATACAATGAAGAGAAAAATTTGCATAAACGGCAATCCCGGTTTCAAGGACGTCACTTTGGCACAGACACTCGACAGTATGGTCGAGGCGGGGTTTGACGGTATTTTTACCGGATGGCACGTTGGAAACATGAAGAATGTGGCAAAACAGATCAGCGAGCGCGGACTTTACTTTCAATCGGTTCACGCGCCTTTTACAGATGCGCACAAGCCCTGGGAATGGGGCCCTGCGGGTGACAAGGTCATCGACAATCTGATCGACTGCCTTCGCGAGAGTGCTGAGGCGGGCGCGCCGATCGTTGTTGTCCATCCCATCATCGGTATGGATCGCCACAACCCCACCGACCGCGGCATCGAACGCTACGGCAGACTCGTCCGCGAGGCGGAAAAGCTTGGCATCAAGGTCGCCTTTGAAAACGTCGAGGGAATTGAATACCTCGAAAAGATCATTGCAGAGCTCGGTTCGTCACCCGCGATCGGCTATTGTTGGGACACGGGTCACGAAATGTGCTACAACGGCTCTATGGACGTTCCCGCGCTCTTCGGTGACAAGCTGATATGCACCCACCTCAACGACAACCTCGGTCAGACAGATCCAAAGGAGGTCACTTGGCTTGATGATGCACATCTTCTTCCTTTTGACGGTATCGCGGATTGGCAGGGAATTGCGGATCGACTTGCAAGAATCAATTATGCGGGCGAGCTGACGTTCGAGCTCACTCTTGCATCCAAGCCCGGCAGAAACACACACGATATATATAAGGAACTCACCCCCGAAACTTATTATAAGCTCGTTTACGAAAAAGCTGTGCGATTTGCACAAATGATCGATCGATAATTCGTTAATAATGACGGTTTTGTCAATATTCTTCAAATAATTTGACATTTTTTGCACATATTTTATTGACAAATGAGTAATTCTGTGCTATAATGCATATACTATCGACAGATTTAAAATATAACCGAGTCGACATTATTTTTGGAGGAATATATATTATGACCAAGAAAGAATTTATCGGCGTTATTGCGGAAAAGGCAGGCGTCAGCAAGAAGGATACAGAGGCAGTTTACGATGCACTTTGGGCATCCATCATTGAAAACCTTAAGGCAGGGGAGAAGGTTCAGGTAAGCGGATTCGGCACGTTTGAAGTCCGCGAACGTCCCGAAAGAGTTGCAAAGAACCCCCGCACCGGCGAGGCTGTAAAGGTTGAGGCTTCCAAGGCTCCCGCTTTCAAGGCAGGTAAGGCTCTTAAAGATTCCATCAATAAATGACATAAACTTCAAAGCCGCCTTTGGGCGGCTTTTTGATTACAAGTTGATAACATCTTTTTGATATAATAAGATGAAAACATTTGAGGAGTGAGCGGAAATGGCAAAAATTCTGATAGCCGAGGACGAGCGGGCGATAAACGATCTCATAAAACTCAATCTCACGCTTGTCGGGCATAAATGCGAGCAGGTCTTTGACGGCGCGGCGGCACTCGAGAGGGCTCTTTCGGGAGAGCACGATCTTGTCCTCCTTGACGTGATGCTCCCCGAGCTTTCGGGATTTGAGATAATCGGGCAGATCAAAACGCCCGTCATATTCGTCACGGCACGGGTTTCGGTCGAGGACAGACTCCGCGGGCTCAAGCTCGGCGCGGATGATTATATCGTCAAGCCCTTCGAGATACTCGAGCTGGTCGAGCGCGTCAAGGCGGTGCTTCGCAGAACGAAGGGCGATGGGGAGGCGTTTGAATTTGACGGCATACGCGTTGAATTCGACACGCGCCGCGTTTACAAGGACGGCACGGAGGTCATTCTCAAGCCAAAGGAGTTTGAGCTCCTTTCGGCGTTCATCACGAACCGCAATCTTGCGCTTTCGCGAGAGAAGCTGATCGAGCTTGTCTGGAATTTCGATTACGAGGGCGACACGCGCACGGTCGACGTTCACGTGCAGAAGCTGCGCCAAAAGCTCGGCATTTCCGAGCGGCTCAAAACCGTCTACAAAACGGGATACAGACTTGAAATATGAAGATGAGATTTTGGCAAAAGACGTATATTTTAACGCTGATTTTATTCCTCGTTTGCCTTAACGCGGGAATCATTTCGCTGACACTTTTCACGCATTCGAAAAGCGTGCGGTCGGCGGAGGTGAGCGCGGGCGCGGAGCAGTATTATGTTGCCCGCTCCTTCGAGCGCGATCTTGAAGATATGCTTGCCTCGGGCGGGTGGCAGAGCCCGTCGCTTTTGATGACGTCTTACGGAAATTATTATTCCGAAAGAGGCGTCACCCTCTCCTTTGAGCGCGGAGGAAAAACGGTTTTTTCGAATCTGCCCGAGGAGATAGAGGCGAAAGAAGGAACAATTTTTCATAAGAAGATCGGCGGCGTGCGGCATATCGTTATCTGCTCGGAGGTGGGCGGATATACGATGATCTTCGCAAAGAACGTGGAAAGCCTTGACCGCGAATTCCAAGCACTGACGCTGACTTATATGTTGACCGCGCTTGGCGTTTCGGCTCTGCTTGCGGCGGTGCTTTATTTTATTCTCAAAAAGCTTTCACTTCCGCTTGAAAGACTCCGCATAACGACGGCAAAGAT